>NZ_JAGQCP010000001.1:0-200528 GCF_024346255.1 Cyanobium sp. BA5m-10
GCCGCATGTGCTCCTGACGACACCGAAGCGCCCTTCAACACTCCTTAATCCAACCCCTTGTAAATTAACCGGAGTTCAAGATTTTCAAGTGTCCAGTGCAGGGCCCCGGCCCACCCCATCCGATCCGAAAGGTATAGCCAACGGCATTAGCTCGCCTTTGGAACCCCATTCCGCCTACCGGGGCTCCGATTGGACTCCCGAGCGTTTGATGTTCCACCAAAACCTCGAATCATTTGCCGAGAGGGTCGGGCTAGTGGTGGGCCTGCAAAGCAATGGCAAAATGAGTCAGGAGCAGGCCTACGACGAAATCCGCCGCATCTGGAAGGATCTCAAGGAAAGCAAGGACACCCTGCTCAATCTCCCGGAGCAGGGCTGAGCCCTAAATCACTAATCATTAGTACTGCTTCCCAGCTACTTGCGCTGCAGCCGGCTTTCCATAGGGTGTGAGCATCGATTTGGTTTGGCTTGGATCCTGTCTCCCAGTTCCCCCTGGTGTTCCACGACCAGCAAGCGGTGGTGGATTTAGATCCCCAGGCCCTGGCGACCAAGCTGGCCCAGCACTTTCCTCTCCAGGATTTTGCCCCTCGCAACCCCTTGCTCAACCCGTTTCGGCACCGGGCCAGCACTGCCGTAGCGGGAGACCTCACCCTCACCTGTGGATATACAAGCCCTATCCATGGCTGCATCGGTGATAATCCCGGCGTAGGCGCAATCAACATCTGCTATCAGGGGGAATCTTCCTACGGAGTGGACGGGAACACCTTCCAAATTCACGCTGAAGCACCCCTCTATTTCAACCCAGGCTTCTCTTACACCTACGCAAGTGGGCACTACAACGGACTGGTACTGCACGTAGATCTACAGCGATTGCAGAACACGGCCGCTGCCATCGGCGGCATGGGGCTCTCCGGTCGGCGCTTTGCCCCCGATCTACAGCGTCCCCAGGTGCTCTCAACGACCGAGGAGCGGCAGGCCAAATTGCTGCTCACCTTGCGTCGGGCCTTTGCCCTGCTAGATGCGCCGGAGCTGCAAGCCCGTGGCGATCTGGAGGTGCTGCAGCTCGACGATCTCATTTATCGCATCCTGGCCCTGGCCCTCTGCCCCCAACTCGAGCAGCGGGGTAGCGGGCATGGCGAGGGGCTCTCCAGGGAGCTGATCTTCGAAGAATTGCTGGAATGGATTGGAGCCAATCTGCAATCACCAATCAACCTCACGCAGCTGGAGCAGCGCAGCGGCTATTCGAGGCGCAACCTGCAGCTCGCCTTCAGCCAACGCTTCGGTTGCGGACCAATCCAATGGGTCCGCCGCGAGCGCCTTGGCCTGGCCCGGCAGCACCTGCTCAACCCCTCGCCGAGCGACAGCGTGGCCGGCATCTCCTCAAAACTGGGCTTTAGCAACCTCTCCGCCTTCAGCCGCGACTTCCACAACACCTATGGCATTCGCCCCTCAGAGATGTTGCGTGAAGGGCGGCGCCTACACGGCTAGCCCTTCAGTCCGGGGATAAAACGCCGCTCGTGCTGGGCACCGGTGAGCATGCGATTCCAATAAAGCCCAGGCAACAGCTTGCGCTTGATCCACCACATGCTCCAGCGCTCCTTAGTGGGGTCGAGCGGGAAGGAGGGGACCGGCTGCTGCTCATAGTTGAACTCAGCCATGATCGCCTTGCCATAGCCGGTAATCAGGGGGCAGCAGCTGTAACCGTCGTAGGCCGCCATTAAGGGCTGGCCATCAAGCAGGGCAAGCAAGTTGGCCACCAGCACCGGCGCCTGGCCCCGCACCGCCGCGGCCGTCTTGGAGTTCGGCATGCCACTGACATCGCCGAGCGAAAACACGTTGGCGTAGCGGGTGTGCTGCAGGCTGAACTTGTCGACCTCGACGAAGCCGCTCGCCGCTGCCAGCGGGCTATCGGCCACCACCTGGGGGGCAGCCATCGGCGGCGTCACGTGCAGCATCCCGTAACCGATCACTTCTTCGCGGCTGGTTTCGCCCTCACTCACCTTGAACACCGCCTCCCGGCTCTGGGGACGTACCTCCGTAAGCACGTGGTTGTAGCGGGCATCAATACCCTTGCGCTTCACCACCTCCCGCAGCGGTGCGGCATATACGGGCACCCCGAAGATGCCAGGGGTGGCGGTGGCATAGATCACCTTTGCCGCCAGTCGCTTCTTGGCAACAACATCGGCAGCCAGATAGGCGATCTTCTGGGGCGCCCCCGGACACTTGATCGGCATCGGCGCACAAGTAAACACGGCATTGCCAGCCGCCCCCTGGCCGCCCTTGAAGGCCTGGAGCGTGTCCCAGGTGTAGGTGGCGTGGTGCTGGCTGTAGTTGCTGCACACCCCGCCCTGGCCAAGGGCCTCGGGCAGACCCTTGATCTTGTCCCAGCAGAGCTGCAGGCCGGTGGCCACCACCAGCACGTCGTAGCTGAGGCTCTGGCCGCTGGCCGTGCTCACCAGGTTGCGATCCGGATCAAAACCAGCCACCGCATCGCGGATCCAGGTCACCCCCGCTGGGATGAGATCGGCTTCAGCGCGGCGAGTCTCCTCAAGGCTGAACACACCTGCACCCACCAGGGTCCAGCCCGGTTGGTAGTAGTGATCGCTGGAGGGCTCGAGAATCGTCACCGCAAGGGCCGGACGGGCCCGTTTCAGCTGGGCGGCGGCGGTGATGCCGGCGGCGCCGCCGCCGACAATCAAAATTTGATGATGGGCCATAAAAAGGGCCGCTGGTGGAGCAGCGGCTGGATGCCATTCCTCCCGCTTTAGACGGGAAGCGTCAAATGGACAAGCCCGAAAGATTCACACTGCTAAGGATTCACACCGCTTCGGTCACCTCCCGTTTGAGTAGGGCGTAGAGATAGTCGGGTGCCTTGTAGCGGGTGGGTAGGCAGGAGTGGAGCAGGCTGAGTCGGTCCCAGGCCACGGTGCGCTTGATCGCCTCCAAGCTGCGCCCTTCCCGGATCAGTAGCCGCAGGGCCTTGCAGCAGCCGGAGTAACCAGCTTCCAATGCTCCGATCGTGGGTTTGGGGGCAACGGTCATGCTGGGAAAGTTCGGAAGGAAGCCCGCCGACGAGCTAAATACAACGCTAAACAGAGGACTGTGTGCCCGCGGCAACAATGCCGTGAAGACACGAATCCTTACCAGTTCCGCCCCCAACCGATCCCGATCCCGCGCCATGCCATGCCAAGCCAGCAGCTGAGCCTGCGTCAACCCGATGACTGGCATGTGCATCTGCGCGATGGCTCCATGCTCCAGGCCGTCGCCCTGGCTACGGCCCGCCAGTTCGCCCGGGCGATCGTGATGCCAAATCTGAACCCGCCGGTAACCACGGCGGCGGCAGCCGAGGCCTATCGCCGCCGCATCCGCGAAGCCTTGCCCGACGGCAGTCGCTTCGAACCACTGTTGACGGCCTACCTCACCGATGCCATCGATCCCGGCGAGATCGAACGGGGCTTCAACGCTGGGGCCTGGGTGGCCTGCAAGCTCTACCCGGCAAATGCCACCACCAATTCCGCCGCCGGGGTCAGCTCAATCGAGGCGATAACGCCCGTGCTCGACGCCCTTGAGCGCATCGGCATGCCCCTGCTGATCCACGGCGAAGTCACTAGCGCCGATATCGACATTTTTGATCGGGAGGCGGTATTCATCGAGCGCCACCTAGAGCCCCTACTGCGGCGCCACCCCGGCCTGAAAGTGGTACTCGAGCACATCACCACCAGTGATGCGGTTGATTTTGTGCGCAGCGGCCCGGCCAACCTGGCGGCCACGATCACGCCCCACCACCTGCACATCAACCGCAACGCCATGTTTGCCGGCGGCCTGCGGCCCGACTTCTACTGCCTGCCGGTGGCCAAGCGGGAACTGCACCGCATCGCCCTGCGGGGCGCCGCCACCTCCGGCAACCCGAAGTTTTTCCTGGGCACCGATTCCGCACCCCACGCCCGCACAGCTAAGGAAGCGGCCTGCGGCTGCGCTGGCATTTTCAATGCCCCATTTGCGCTTGAAAGCTACGCGGCGGTGTTTGAGCAGGAGAACGCCCTGGAGAGGCTCGAAGCCTTCGCCTCAGAGTTTGGGCCACGGTTTTACGGGCTACCGCTCAACGAGGCCAAGGTCACCCTGGAGCGGCAGCCGTTGGAGGTGCCCAGCCGCCTCCACCTCAATGATGCGGCCGGCACCGCTGTCGAACTGGTGCCCTTCCATGCCGGCGAAACCCTACCCTGGCGATTGTTGCTGCACTGAGAATCCGGCTTTAGAGAGGCTTTGTTGGCGCCGAAGATGGTGCCCAGGAAGAACTGAAGGCCGAGCAGCTGCCGGCAGTGTTAAGGCAACATTTGCAACGCTATGGCCAATACAGGCCTGCACCCGATCGCATGACCCACGCCCTGGTGGTGAACACGGGCAGCTCCAGCGTCAAGCTGGCCCTCTGCGATTCGAGCGGCCGACGGCTCTGGCAAGAGCAGCGCAGCTGGGGGCTTTCCCAGGCCGATTCGGGCAGCCAGCAACTGGTTGAACTGCTGGAGCAGTGGCTCTCCCCCCTGCTCGCTGCCCTTGAGCCCCTACCCCAGCTTGTAATTCACCGGATCGTGCACGGTGGTGCCCACTTCAGCGCTCCCACCCTGCTAAGCCCGCAGGTGCTGGCGGAGCTAGCAAACCTGGTGCCCCTGGCCCCACTGCACAACGGCCCAGCGCTGGAGGCCATCAACTGGCTGCAAGACCAGCTGCAGGGTCATCTGGAGGGCAGCGCCATCCAGCAATGGGCCTGCTTCGACACCGCCTTCCACGCCAGTCTCAGCGAAGCCGCCTCCACCTACGCCATCCCGGCAACCTGGCGCCAGCAGGGCCTGCGCCGCTTTGGCTTCCACGGCCTCAACCACCAGCACGTGGGCGAAACGGTCGCGGCCCGAGATCCAGACATCCGCCGCCTGATCAGCTGCCAGCTCGGCGCCGGCTGCTCCCTCTGCGCGATCGAAATCGATCCCCAGGGCCAGCCGCAGCGGCAGCGTCGATCCAGGGCTGCTGCTGCACCTAATGCGCCAGGGAATTGGCGTCTCCGAACTGGATACGGGCCTTAACCGCCAGAGCGGCCTGCTGGGGCTGTCCGAGCTCAGCGGAGACATGCGGGAGCTGCGCCTCCAGGCTGGCGGGGGCACCGCGGCGCCCAGCTGGCAATCGCGGTGTTCCGCCACCGGCTACTGCAAGGGATTGGGGCCATGGCAGCCAGCCTGGGTGGAGTGGAGGCCATCGCTCTCAGCGGCGGCATCGGCGAACACGACGACGCCCTCGCCACGGAACTGGAGCAGGCCCTGGCCTGGTTGCCGGGGCTGCGCTGGCTGCGGGTGGCCGCCGATGAGGAAGGGTTGATGGTGCGGCTGATTGCAAAGAGCTGTGTCACCAGCCGGCGGACAGGCCAACGGCTGGCTTAACAACGAGCCCTAACAGCCTGCGGGCGATGGGCTTCTTCGTCAAACTCACCGACGCCATCGCCGACCGCCAGTCGCTGCTGGTGACCGGGCTTGATCCCAACCCGGAGATGCTGCAGAGCTGGGCAGCGCGGCGGGGCCTGGCGGGCCGCTCCTTCCTCAGCCAGGCCCGCCACTGGATCAAGGCGGTGATCGAGGCCACAGCGCCCCATGTGTGCGCCTACAAGCCCAGCCTTGGTTTTTATCAGGCCCTTGGGCCGGTGGGACTGGAGCTGCTGCTGGAGGTGCGCGACCTGGTGCCCCGCGATCTCCCCCTGATCATCGACGCCAAACACGGCGATCTCAACTCCTCCTCGGCCCTGGCCCACTACCTGTTCAAAGATCTGGGCGCCGATGCGGTGACCCTCTCCCCCTTGGCTGGCCAGGACATCGCAGCCCCCTTCCTGCTCTATCCAGACAAGGCCGTGGTGATGACCTGCCACAGCTCAAACCAGGCGGCGCGCCAGATCCAGCACTACCCAAATGAGGAGACACCCCTATACCTGCAGATTGTGCGCGAGACCCAGCTGTGGGCCACCCCCGACCAGCTGTTGCTGGAGGTGGGAACCAGTGATCCGCAAATCCTGGCGCGGGTGCGGGCCGCAGCACCGGAGCGCTTCTTGATCCTGCGCAGCCTCTGGGGGGAAGAGGAAAAGCTCGACGCCATGCTGCAGGCCGGCCTGGGGGCCGCCGCCGATGGGCTGCTGCTGCCCTTACCTCAAAACCTGCTGGTAGAGGACGACATGGCCAGTCGAGCCGAGGCGCTCAAACAGCAGATCACGGCCAAGCGGCAACAGTGGCTGGAAAATCACGACAAGGGCAACCCAGATACCTGTGCCCTCTGGCTACCTGAGAAGCAACCAAGCGCCGACCCGCTCGAGAGCCTGATTGTTGATCTGTTCGACATCGGCTGCCTGCTATTCGGCGATTACGTACAAGCCTCGGGTGCGGTCTTCAACTACTACGTCGATCTGCGCCAGATCATCTCCGACCCAAACCTGTTCCACCGAGTGCTCCACGCCTATGCCGGCAAGCTGCAGGGCCTCGAATTTGACCGCATCGCCGGCATCCCCTACGGCTCCCTGCCCACCGCCACTGGGCTTTCACTGCAACTGCACAAGCCGCTGATCTATCCCCGCAAGGAGGTGAAGGCCCATGGCGCCCGGCGCCTGATCGAGGGCGACTTTGAGGAGGGCGACCGAGTGGTGGTGGTAGACGACATCTTGATCACAGGCGGCAGCGTCCTGGAGGGCATCGGCAAGCTGGAGAGCTCGGGCCTGACGGTGCAGGACGTGGTGGTGTTCATCGACCATGGCGGCGACCATGACCGCCGCGCCCGGGAGCGGCTGGCGGCGGCGGGCTACAGCTGCCATTCAGTACTGGACATCGCCCAGATCACCGCTGTGCTGCAGGGGGCCGGCCGCCTCAGCGAAGCCCAGGCCGCGAGCCTCGGATCGAGTCACGACGACTCAGTCCGGTCGTGATCGCACACTTCTTTGCCCAGGCACCCCTCTTTGCTCAGGCACCAGGTCTTAATGGGGTGCCCTTGGAGGGCCAGCTGCTGTTCATCGGCCTGCTGTTTATAGGCACGTTGGCGATCAGCCGGTTCTCGGTCCAGATCGGGATCCCGGCGATTCTCGGGGTGCTGCTGCTGGGCCTAGCGATCAACATCCAAAGCCTCAACGTCACCCATGAACAGGCCGAAAGCCTTCATGTATTCGCGCTAGCCCTGCTGCTTTTTTATGCGGGGCTGAAAACGGATATCAAAACCATTCGAGGCTTTTTGGAATATGGCCTGGCCCTGGCGGTAGGGGGGGTGGCGATTGCCACGGGTCTGCTGGCCGCCCTGATCTGGCTGCTTTCTTCCGCTGGTGGAAACCAACTAGCGCCAGGACTCAGCGACGCCATGCCCCTGGGGGCTGCCCTGCTGATTGCCGCCTGCCTGGGCTCCACCGATGCCGGAGCCACCATCAACGTGCTGAGTTCGGTGCGGCACCTGGTGCCAGAACGGCTCAAGCACCTGCTCGAATTCGAATCCTCGGTCAATGACCCAACGGCCCTGCTGCTATTCGGCTTGATCGTGGGGCTGTTCAGCACCTCCAGCGCCGGCGCCAGCCTCGAGCAAGCAGCACCTGTTGGGGTGATGCTCAACGGCCTGCGCAGCTTCGTGCAACAGGTAGGCGGCGGCCTAGTCATAGGGGCACTGTTTGGCTATGTGGCCAAATTCGTGATCAATGAGCTGGCCCACGACAGATCCCAGCTACTGATTGTGGCCATGTCTATTGCCTTTGTGGACTATGGCTGCAGCTACTTTCTAGGCGGATCCGGATTGATTTCGGTGTACATCACTGGAGTGATGATGACCAACATGATCTACCGCCAAGCCGATATCAACCATGAATCGATTCAGGAGGTGCTGCTGCCCTTCAATACCATGGCCGAGATTTGTATCTTTTTAATATTTGGTCTACTAGTGAATCCAAGCAGCCTGCTTCCCGCCCTGCCTGTTGGCTTGATAACCGCCGCGGTGTTGATGCTGGTGGTGCGACCAATAAGCGTTTTGGTGTTCCAACCCCTCTCCCCCTTCCGCTGGAAGGACAGCGTGTTGGTGTCTTGGTGTGGCCTAAGGGGGGCAGTGCCTTTGGCCCTCTCTTACAACGCGGTCGATCAGATCAGTCACCTACGTGGTGTCGACCCAGGCTCCGTCGTTGCTCTAGCCCACAACGCCCAAAGCATCGTGTTCGTTGTAGTGCTGATCAACCTGCTAGCCCAAGGCCTCACCCTGCCGCGGCTCTGCCGGCGGCTCAACCTGATCTCGGCGCCACCTGAAGCCGTAGGGTAATAAGTGCGTCTTTGCAACTCTTGGACGCCCACCCGTGCGATGAGCAGCAGTCAGGGACTCACCATCGGGGAACTCGAAGCCAATTATTCGCTTTATTGCAAGGCCCTGAGGCTGCTCCTAAAGGAAGGAAAAACCGTAGCCGCCATTCAACGCACCGTCTGCTGGAGCCGCTTGGAGCAACTTCATATCTGCCTGCCTAGTCGCTATAAAGCACCTGACTATCTATGCGTTGTGCTGAAGCGCGATCTCGGCTGATCATTCATCCCGGCCCGAGCAGCGCAACGCAAAGGCTCCCATGAAATCGATCTCAGATCCCTTTCTGCGCCGGCCCGTGCTCACCCTGGTGGTGAGCCTGCTGGTTCTGTTGATAGGGCTGGTGTGTTTACCGCTGCTGCAGGTGGAAAACCTGCCACCGATTGCTCCCGGCCGAGTCACGGTGCGGGCCACCTACCCAGGCGCCGGCCCAGAGGTGGTGGAGCAGGGGGTCACCGCCCTGCTGGAACAACAGCTAAACGGCCTCGAGCGGCTAGACAGCATCCGCTCCACCAGCTCAGCCAACGGCAGCTCCATCACCCTGGGATTCGAGGGCGGCGACCCCGAGCTCAACCAGATCAACACCCAGAACGAAGTGGCGGTGATAACCCGCCAGCTGCCGGCACCGGTGGCGCGCTTCGGGGTGCAGGTGCGGCGCAGCTCCGACGACCTGCTGATGGTGCTGAGCTTCAGTGCTGATCCCAAGCTCTATGGCGAAACCTTTTTGAGCGGTTGGCTCGATCAGGTGGTGAAAGAGAGGCTGCAGCGGGTGCCTGGAGTGGGCAACGTCACCCTTTCAGGTGGCAACAGCCTGGCCTTCAGGCTCTGGCTAAACCCGGCCCAACTCGAGGAGCGAGGCCTCACAATTACCGATGTGCGTGCGGCCCTGCAGCAGCAAAACGTGCTGGCTGCCTTGGGCCAAACGGGCGAAGCCCCCAGCCCCAGCGGCCAGGAGCTCACCCTGCCGCTGCGCATGGAAGGGCGCCTGCGCAGTCCAGCGGAATTTGAACAGCTGGTGGTGGCCCGCAGCGCTAATGGCGGCGTCACCCTGCTGAGGGATGTGGGCCGGGTGAGCCTGGGCAGCGAGAGCTACGACACGATCGCCACCAACCTGCAGGGCAGGCCAGCGGTAGCCGTAGTGATCTACCAGCGCGACGGCAGCAACGCCATCACCGTGAGTAAAGCGGTGAATGCAGCCCTAGATGAGCTCGCACCCCAATTTCCGCCGGGGGTCGATCAGCAGCTGATTGTTGATGAGGCCGACTTTGTGCGCGGCAGCATCCAGGGCACCCTCGACAGCCTGCGCGATGCGGTGTTGCTGGTGTTCTTGGTGCTTCTTTTTGGCCTTGGCAACAGCCGCCTGGCTCTGATCACCGCTGCCGCAGTGCCAGTGGCCTTGATCGGCTCGTTGAGCGTGCTGAAGCTTGCCGGCCAATCGCTAAATACCCTCACCCTGTTTGGCTTGGTGCTGGCCTCTGGGCTGGTGGTGGACGACGCCATCGTGGTGAGCGAGGACATTGGCCGCCGCCTGGAGGCTGGCAAGCCACCCCTGCAGGCCGCCCGCGAAGCCATGGCCGAGCTCGGCGGGGCCGTGGTGTCCACCTCTATAGCCCTGGTGGTGGTGTTCATCCCGGTGATTGGCCTGGGGGGCAGCTTGGGCCGGCTGTACGCCCCGATCGCAATCACGATCAGCGGCGCCATCGCCTTCTCCACCCTCAATGCCCTGAGCTTCACGCCGGTGGCCAGCAGCCGACTACTAAACCCCCAGCAACGCGAACCGGCCTGGTTGCTGCGATGGATAGACCCGCCGCGGCGCTGGCTCGAGGGGCTGGAGGTGCCCTACGGGCGCTGGCTGGCCTGGACTATGGAGCGGCGACGGCTGGTGGTTTCCCTGCTACTGGGCGGCCTACTGATCACGGGATTGGCCCTGCAAGCCCTGCCCAAAGCCTTCATCCCCCAGGAAGACAACGGTCAGCTGCGGGGGGTAGTGATCTTGGCCGATGGCCTGGGGCTGCAGCAGACCCAACGGGTGCTGGAGCAGGTGCGCCAGGTGGTGGCTGAAGAACCCCTGATCACCCGCGCCAATTTCTATGCGGGGCGCTCCTTTGGCGATAGCAGCCCCAACAAGGGCATCTTCTACCTGCGCCTGGCGCCAATCGAGCAGCGCCGCAGCCCCGAGGCAGCTACACGGGCCGTGGGAGAGCGACTCAAGGGCGAGTTGCGCCGCCGAATTACCGGTGCAGTGGTGCAGCTCAGCGAGGCACCCTCCGTGCGGGGTTTCAGTTCAGAAGGGGGGCTCGAGCTTGAACTGCTGGACAACAGCAACGGTCAACTCAGCCTCTCTGACTTCGAGCAGCAAGCCCAGTCCTTCATCCGCGCCGCCCAAGCCACCAATCGCTTTGAACGGGTTTCAACCCGCTTCACCGCCGGTGCACCCCTGGTGCAGCTGGTGCCAGATCGGCTGCAGATGGCCTCGCTCGGGGTGGATCTCAGCACCGTGGTCGACACCCTCGGAGCCAGCTTCGGCAGTGACTACGTCAATGACAGCTTTGAGAGCGACCAGGTGCGCAAGGTAATCGTGCAGCTTGACGGCGCCTCGCGCCGCAGCGCCGATGACGTGCTCGCTCTGCAGGTGAAAAACCGCGATGGCCAGCTGATCCCCCTGGCCCAATTGGTGCGGATCGAACAAAACACTGGCCCAACCTCAATCAACCACACCCGGCTGGTGCGTTCGATCAGCATCCGGGCCCTGCCCCGCCCTGGCGTGAGCAGTGGCCAAGCCATGGCCAGCCTGATGGAAGTGCAGCGGCAGCTCGGCGGCAGCACAGAATTGGAATGGGCCGGCCTGGCTCGGGAAGAGTCGCGCGCCGGTGGCGGCAACATTCGGGTGTTTGCCTTGGCAATCCTGGTGATGGTGCTGGTGCTAGCAGCCCTCTACGAAAACTTCGCCGACCCCTTCATCATTCTGGTGACCGTGCCTCTGGCCATGTTGGGAGCGGTCGTCGGCCTGTTGCTGCGGGGCCTGCCCCTGGACGTGTACGGCCAGATGGGCCTGCTGATGCTGGTGAGCCTTACCGCCAAGAACGCCATCCTGATAGTGGAATTCGCCAACCAGCGCATGGCCGAAGGCCTGGATCTAGACACGGCGATCCGCGGAGCGGCGATCGCCCGCCTGCGGCCGATCCTGCTCACCGCCCTCGCCGCCCTTGCAGGAGGCATACCCCTACTCTTCGCCAATGGCTTCGGCTCAGGCGGCAGGGTAAGCATCGGCACGGTGGTGTTCTTTGGGTTGCTGGTGTCTACCTTCCTGGGCCTGTTTGTTGTTCCCGTGATGTATCGCATCATCAAGGGCTGGGAGCGGGGCAACCCTAAGGCTGCTGGCTTTCCTGCACCGTAAGGCGGCTGATCAACACCCCCATCACTGCGGCCACATAAAACGTGCCCGCTATGGCGATGGCCACGCTCACCATCTGGGCCTGGGGGCTCTCGGGAATCACATCGCCATAGCCCATCGTGGTGAGACTCACAAAGGCGAAGTAATTGAGTCGCACGAAATTGAGGCCCCACACCGGGCTGCTATGGCCCAGATCCTGCGCCGACAGGTTTACGTTGCTAAAGCTGGCCGGATCGATGGTCTCCAGTGCACAACAGAGCAAGCCGGCCGCCAACCCCAACATCAGGTAGCCCGCCAGCGCGCCCCGCAACACCACATCCGACACGCGCCGCTCCTGGGCCAGGCCCCGGATCAGGCGAATGGCACTCCAACCACTGAACAGGGCCCAGAGGGCAATCACTGGGATGCCGGTGCTACGCAGTTCGAGCGGGGTGACATACCAGAGCACGCCCACTGCAATGGCCGCCACACCTAGCCCCTTGAACAGCCGGCGCGGCACGGTGCCGAACTGCAGGCTGCCGGTGGGATTGCCCAGGCCCCGGATCATCACCAGAGCCAAGAGCAGATAGCCCAGCGAGGAAAAGTTATTCCATGGCTCGGGCAGGGTGAAAGTGACCAGCAACAGCAGGCAGATGCTCAGCAGATGGCCGTAGCTCTGCTGGCGTGGGGTAGATCCCCCATCCATCAATCGAAGCCGAGCAGGTCGAAAATCTCGCGATCCTTGAGGGATTCGGCCTCCAAGGGCTCGACGTCATCGAGCATCCGGCGGGCCAGCTTGAGGTATTCCTCCTGCACCGCATCCACTTCCGGTGTGCTTTCCATCTCGAAGATGGTGCACTTCTTGAGACGGGATTTACGAATCGCGTCCACGGTCTTGAAATGGGCCATGGTGCGCAGACCCGTACGGGCATTGAACTTGTCGATTTCGTCTGTCTCCTCAGAGCGGTTGGCAATCACACCACCGAGACGCACCTTGTAATTCTTGGCCTTGGCATTGATGGCCTGCATGATCCGATTCATCGCGAAGATCGAATCGAAATCATTGGCTGTAACGATCAGGCAGTAGTGGGCGTGCTGAAGCGGTGCAGCAAAGCCACCACACACCACATCTCCCAACACATCAAAGATCACCACATCGGTTTCTTCGAGCAGATGGTGCTCCTTGAGCAATTTCACCGTCTGACCTGTGACATAGCCACCGCAACCAGTACCCGCCGGCGGACCACCAGACTCCACACACATCACGCCGTTATAACCCTCAAACACAAAGTCTTCGGGCCGCAATTCTTCAGTATGAAAATCAACCGTTTCGAGAATATCGATCACGGTGGGCACCATCCTCTTGGTAAGGGTGAAAGTGCTGTCGTGTTTGGGATCGCAACCGATCTGCAGCACCCGCTTACCCAGCTTCGAGAAGGCCGCCGAAAGGTTGGAAGAGGTAGTGGATTTACCGATCCCACCTTTGCCATAAACCGCCAGCACCAAGGCACCCTCCTCGATAGCCATGGTGGGATCAAGGTGTACCTGCACGCTGCCCTCTCCATCGGGCTTGGAAGTGGCTGGAGGATTGAGTGTTGTGGTCATTGGAGTTGGGGAAACAGGAAAGATCGGAACTGAAACTCTTAGCTAAATAATTGAGGACCGTAAGACTTAGACTTGGGCTTTTGGAATCAGTGAAGGAGCGTCAGGGTCACCCCCGCAGCGCGGGCCTGCTATCGCCATCCAACCCATCATGGAGCGAAATAGGCCTTGGCCTCATAAAGGGCTTCGCTGTCGATCAGAGCTAGGCCCTGCTCGCGGGCGTAGGCCTCCGTGTTTTTACGCACCTTGCCCCGCACAAAGAAGGGGATCTTGGCCAGCTCAGCTTCACCATCCGGGCTCCAAACGACCACCCCATCGCCGGGAATGCTGGCTGGCGCAGTGGCAGTAGCAGTAGCCGTGGCAGTGGGAGTGGGGTGCTTGGCGGGGGCACTGGCACCCTCTAGGTGGCTGAGGTGTCCATCCACGAATTCAAAATCGTGGCGGAACATGCCGATCAGGTGCTCCTCCAGACCCATCATCAGCGGGTGCACCCAGCTGTCGAAGATCACGTTTGCCCCCTCCCAGCCCATTTGGGGCGAGGTGCGCGCTGGCACATCCTGAACGTGCAGCGGTGAGCTGATCACGGCACAGGGGATGCCGAGGCGCTTGGCGCTGTGGCGCTCCATCTGGGTGCCCAGCACCAGCTCCGGAGCCGCCTCCGCCATCGCCGCCTCCACGGCCAGGTAGTCGTCTGAGATCAACGCCTCCAGCCCCAGCTCCTGGGCGGCCGCCCGCACCTCCCTTGCCTGCTCGCGGCTGTAGCTCCCCAGGCCAACCACCTTGAAGCCAAGCTCGCGGCTAGCAATGCGGGCTGCAGCGATGGCGTGGGTGGCATCGCCAAAAATGAACACCCGCTTACCGGTGAGGTAGGTGGAATCCACCGAGCGCGAATACCAAGGCAGCCGCGAGCGCCGTTCAGCGGCGCAGGTGCCATCGGCTGCGCTTTCAAGCTCAGCGGGCAGCTCCAAACCCAGCACCCCGTGCAGCTCGCGCAAAAAGGCTGCCGTAGCGCCGATACCGATCGGCACCGTCTTCACCGTCTGCATGCCGAAGCTGCGCTCCAGCCAGCTGCATACCGGGCCCGCCAGCTCGGGATAGAGGCTCACATTGGCATCAGCCGTGGGGATACGCATGAGGTCGGCCGGACGGGCCCCCAAGGGCGCCACCACCTCCACATCAATGCCGTAGCCAGCCAGCAACTGGCTGATCTCGCGCACATCGTCGCGGCAGCGGAAACCCAGCAGGCTTGGTCCCAGCAGATTCACCCGGGGCCGCCGGCCCTCGGCACGCCAGCGAGTCGGATCGGGCTTGGGCTCGCCGGGCGGGGGCACCTGGGCCTTGAGCAGGCCTCGCACCAGTTGATAGAGGGTTTCAGCGCCGCCCCAGTTCTCCTTTTTGGAGTAGGCCGGCAGGTCCAGGCTCACCACCGGGATGCCGCCCAGGTCCATGGTCGCCGCCAGGGAGCCAGGCTGGTCCTGGATAAGTTCGGCCGTGCAGCTCTCGCCCACCAGCAGCGCCTCGGGCTGGAAGCGCTCCACGGCTGCAGCGATCGAACGCTTCACCAGCTCGGCGGTGTCGCCACCCAGGTCGCGGGCCTGGAAGGTGGTGTAGGTAACGGGCGGGCGCCGGTCGCGCCGCTCAATCATCGTGAACAGCAGATCGGCATAGGTGTCGCCCTGGGGAGCGTGCAGCACATAGTGCACCCCTTCCATCGAGGCGGCTATGCGCATGGCACCCACGTGGGGGGGGCCTTCGTAGGTCCAGAGGGTGAGTTCCATGACTGATTAATGGGACGGGTGGTCAGGAAAAGGAGAGTGCGGCGCGGCGGCGCAGGGAGCGGGCAAACAATTCGGCCAGATCGCCGGCCTGGTCGCAACCGTGGATGGGGCTGAATACCAGCTCAATCGACCACTTGGTGGCGATGCCCTCGGCCTCCAGGGGATTGGCCAGCCCGAGGCCACACACCACAAGATCTGGCCGCTCAGCGCGGACCCGCTCCAGCTGGCGTTCCACGTCTTGCCCCTCGGTAATACGGGTGCCAGGTGGCAACAGGGCCAGCTCCGCATCGAGCAGCTGGCGATCGAGGTAGGGCGTGCCCACCTCCACCAGCTCCATGCCGCACTCGCGCTGCAGGAACCTCGCCAAGGAGAGCTCCAGCTGGGAATCGGGCAGCAGAAAAAGCCGCTTACCAGCCAGCAGCTCCCGGTGGGGAGCGATGGCACGCTGGCCCCGCTCCACCAGCGGATCGAGCACCTCGGCCACCAGGGCCGGGGCCACCCCGAAGGCAGCGGCGCCCGCCGCCATCCAGGTCCGACTGCCCTCCACCCCAAACGGATAGGGAGCCGTAAGCAGCTGGCCGCCGCGGCTCACCAGGGCCCTTGCCGTGGCCGAGAGGAAGGGCTGGGCCAGCAGCACCCGGGTGCCGGGACCAATCGGGGGCAGCTCGGTGGAGCGCCGCGGCGGCAGGCTCGTGACCACCGGAATACCCAGGCGACCAAAAAGCTGCACCAGCCGGTCTTCCACCGCATCGGCCAAGGTGCCGACGATCAAAAGCTGATCGAGCTCGCTGCTGGGCATCAGGGGAACCATCGCCAGCAGGGCTTGGTCCTCCCCCTGGGTGAAGGTGGTTTCGATGCCGCTGCCGCTGTAGTTCAGCACCATCACCCGGCCGGCTAGCTGGGTACTGAGCCGCTCGGCAGCCTTAGCGAGATCCAGCTTGATCACCTCGCTGGGGCAGGAGCCCACCAGAAACAAGGTGCGGATTTCGGGGCGCCGCTCCAGCAGATCCTTCACCAGCCGGTCGAGCTCATCATTGGCATCGGCCAGGCCGGCCAGATCACGCTCCCCCAGAATCGCAGTGCCGAAGCGGGGTTCGGCAAAGATCATCACGCCGGCGGCGCTCTGAACTAGGTGGGCGCAGGTGCGGGAGCCCACCACTAGAAAAAAGGCATCCGGCATGCGCCGGTGCAACCAGACAATCGAGGTGAGTCCGCAGAACACCTCCCGCTGACCGCTCTCCTTAAACAGCTGTAGGGGCGGCTGCTCAGCCAAACCAGTTGTCATGTCACCAATCACCGAAGACGCGCCCATCCAGGCGACCCCTGCGGAAAGAACCTTTAAGGGTTAACGGAGCTGGCAGGCCAACTGTCGACAACGACTACAAATGTTCGGGATCAGCCCACAGGCCGTAACTAATTGCAGCCGATAATCTGGGATTCGTGATCTGGAGCACCGGGTCCAGGTCCCATGCCTAAGCCCTTCCTGTCAATAGTCCCCAGACGACCACCCTCTCGGCGAGCGCGCAAATCCTGGCGAGCTCCCCTGTCGCTGGCAATGCTGGTGAATGCTGGCGCCATCGGCTACCACCTCAGTGAGGGTTGGGACTGGGGGGATTGCTACTGGATGGTGCTGATCACGCTCAGCACCCTGGGGTTCAGTGATGGGGACACCCAGACTCTTAGCGCCAGCGGGCGTGTCGTCACCACCCTGCTGATACTTGGCGGCCTGGTGGTGGTGCAGATCAGTATCCAAGCGGTGCTGGGTCTGTCTGAATCCGGGTACTTCCGGCGCCTGCGCGAGCGCCGATTCCGCAGTTGGCTATCCACCATGCATAACCATGTGATCCTTTGCGGCTATGGCCGCATCGGCCGTGAAATCGCCGAACAACTCACCCGAGAGAACGTTCCCCTGCTGGTGGTGGAGATGGATGTAGAACGGCGGGAGGCCGCCGAAGAACGGGGGCTGGCCGTGCTGATGGCCGACGCAACCCTCGACGAAACCCTGCTGGATGCAGGCATCCACCGCTGCCGTGCCCTGGTGGCGGCCCTGCCCAACAACGCATCCAACCTCTACGTGGTGCTGAGCGCCCGGGGGATGGCGCCCAACTGCCGGCTCATAGCCCGTTCCGATAGCGAGGAAGCGGAACGCAAGCTGCGCCTAGCGGGCGCAGATCAAGTGGTGAGCCCGTACGTCAGTGGGGGGCGCACCATGGCCGCCACCGCCCTACGCCCCCTGGCGGTGACCTTCATGGATCTTTTGGCTGGCTCTGGCTGCGAGGTGGAGGAATTTCTGCTGAGTAGCGACCCAGCCGACCTGGGCAGCCTCAATGGAGCATCCCTGGCGGAGCTCCAGCTCGGCTCGCGCTCTGGTGCCCTAGTGCTGGCGATCGTGCCGCCCCAGCCTGCAGCCAACGATGTGCCGAGGCAGTACCGGGGCTCCCAATACTCCCAACAGCGGCCGGAGTTGCTGGCAAATCCCGGTAGCGACACTCGCCTGGCCCCGGGCCAGATGCTTGTTGTGATGGGCAGTCAAGAGCAGCTGGACCTATTCACGAGGCTGCTTGGCACCGCCCTTAAAAGTGTGGACGTGATGTCTACCTAACCGTTAGATCTACAAAAACGAACAACTTAGCCAGGGCTCAATCGTCGTAGACGAGGCAATTGACATCCGATGGGTTGAGGTCACAGAACACCTCAAACGGTGTTGGAGCCTCGGTTTCCTCCGGATGGCGCACCTGAAAATCCTGCAGCTCCTTGATCTGCTGCTCGATCTTGCGGGCAACGGCCTGATCTCCCCGCTCCGTGGCCTCCGCCAGAGCTGAGCGATAGGTCACCAACTGGTCAACAATGCTCGACATGGCGCTGGCTCCCTGGAAAGGAGTTGTAAACGAACGGCTGAGAATTTAGTCCCGGCAAATGCCTGTGGGGCAGCCCCATCCGCCAACGGCAACAGAAGACCTAATACGTGTCAGTTTCCACACTGAATCCGCGCCCCTCGCCATGGTGTGGCAACTCAAAGAAATTTCCGTGGCAGACGCTCCATATCTGGTGGCCCTGGCCCTAGTCGAACTCGATGGCAAGCGGGCCCTGCCCCTAACCGGCAAGTCCCAGAGGGAAGACAGCGGCGGCGAACCCGGCGAAGCAGGCCGCACCCTTGCCCTGGAGCTGCTGCTGAGGCTGTGGCAGCGCAGTGACGAGGGTGCCCTGCGGCGGGCCGTTGGTGAAGACAGCCTGTTGCTGTTGGAGATGCCGCTCGAAGTGATGAGCGAGCGGTTGCCATTGATCAAGGCTGACTGGATCGCCGGTGGCACAACTGAAGAGTTGCTAGCCAACCTGAAGCAACTGGCCCAGCGGCGCTGGCGGATCGGCATCGTCAAATACCAGCCCGCCGCCTTCACGCCCTGGCCCTAAGCAGGCGCGACTGCGCTCAGGGACGCTGGGCGCGGGACCAGGAGGCTGGAGAAAAGGCATGGCCCTGCTCCAGGGCAATCGCCACGACCGCGTCGACACTGTCGGCGGCATCAACCCGGGCCCTTAGGGCCGTATCGGCATCAACCTTGACCATAAAGGCTGTGAGCTGGGCTTTCGACATGGCGATGCAAGGCTTGGAACAACCATCCCTAGCCAGGGTTTGATGATTTGGCATCACACCGCTGGTCAAGGCACATCCCAGGCGGGGCGGTTTCGACCGAAGCGTTAGGCGGCCGTGTATGGTGCCAAGTGATTCAAAGATTTCTCTCTAGCGAGCTGACCACTTTCTGTTGGGACGTCGAAGGATCAATTCATAGTCTCTGAGTTCATGACCATTTACGTCGGCAATCTTTCCTTCGATGCGGAAGCGGAAGATGTCCAGCATCTGTTCAGCCAGTACGGACAGGTGAGCAAGTGCAGCCTCCCCCTCGACCGCGACACCGGCCGCAAGCGCGGTTTCGCCTTTGTCGAAATGGCCAACGAGGCAGAAGAGACCAAGGCAATTGAAGATCTCCAGGATGTTGAGTGGATGGGTCGCGCCATCCGCGTCAACAAAGCTGAGCCCCGCGGCAGCGGTGGTGGCGGTGGCGGCGGCGGCGGTGGTGGTGGCGGCGGTCGCCGCGACTTCGGCGGTGGCGGTGGCTACAACGGTGGTGGCTACGGCGGTGGCGGCAGCCGCTACTGAGCTCCGCTAGCAAAAGCTGATTTTCGGGTCACTCCGGTGATCCATTGGCCGTCCCTTCGGGGGCGGCTTTTTGATGCAAACCAACCAGCTTCTTAGCCTGAGCCCATGGCAAGCGCTCCCCCCTTGGTGCTGGTGCACGGTCTGTGGGACACGCCACGTCTGTTTGATCGCCTCAAAATCCAGCTGGATGAGCGGCGATCTCCACTGCTTATCCCCTACCTACCCAATCGCCTCGGTGCCACTCCGATCCTGGAGTTAGCTCACCGGCTGGGCCGACAAATCGAAGCAACCTTTGGTCCCCACACCCAAATAGACCTGCTGGGCTTCTCAATGGGTGGCGTGATCGGCCGTACCTGGATCCAACTTCAGGGCGGCCGATCGCGCACCCGCCGCTTCATCAGCGTCGGTAGCCCCCAGCAGGGCACTCTCACAGCTCAGCCCTGGCCAAGCTGGCTGCTGGCTGGCATTGCCGACATGAAATGGGGCAGCCCGCTGCTGCGCCAGCTCAACACAAATCTCGAGGGGCTAGACAGCGTGCAATGCTGCAGCTTTTACTGCGCTGCCGACCTGATGGTGCTGCCTGGTTGGCGCGCCGTATTACCGCTGGGCCCGCGGCAGCCCTTGCCCGTGCGCACCCACCAGCAGCTGCTGCAACATCCCGCAGCGCTGGAGCCACTGGTTGCCGAATTGCTGCGCCCCTGAACTGGCTTACACACCCTGGCTTACTCACCCCAGCCATCAATTTCTCTGAAACTCTGAAGGTTGGCGCAATTTCCAGCAATTGGATCCAGAATCCACCTATGGATGATCCCATCGCTTCGGGTCGTTATCGCGTACGCGCTGCCGTAGAGCGCGAGCAAAGCGTGCCGCTGCAGGTGCAGGCAGCTCGCTTCAACACCAGAGACGACGCAGAAACCTTCGCCCATTTGGTAGCCCACGATCGGCACCAGAATGTGGTTGTGGAAAAGCTGGCTCCAGGAGGTTGCTGGCTGCAGTTGAGCCTTGTGGCCTGCGCTTTTTAGCTCTCAGCGCCGCGAGCAAGCAGGGCGTGATTACTGGGGATCCTTAGATCCCAGGCCAAGCCACAACGCTCCAGCAGGCGAATAAAGCGGTAGGTGGGATCTGGCAATAGACGCACTCGCCCTTGCCGCAGGGTGATTCCCTGACGCACCGAAGCTTGGAAAGCGTGGTGAAGATTGTGCCAGCCCTCGCCCAGGGTGATCACGGCCACAAACAGGTTGTTGCGGCTGGCATCTCCGGTGGCGAAGGGCTGATCGCCTTGCAGGTGGGCCAGGGAATTAACGCTGGCCACCCCGTGATAAAGCACAGTTGTGCTTAGGCAGAAGGCCGCCAGCCAAGGCAGTCCGCCCAGCTGCCAAGACAGGCAGGCCAGCAGCAGCACCGGCACAAAATGGAGCCTGTCGATCAGGCGCAACACCGGATCGGCCTCCACATCGGCCGGCAGGGTTGTGGGGAAAAAACTTGAAGACAACACCCAACCAACCTGGGAGCGCCACAGGCCCCGCCATCCCGCTGAAGGAGCAAGGGGGGTGTGGGGGTCGGAGCAAGTGTCGACGTGGCGGTGATGGGTTTGGTGGTGGGCCTTCCACCAGCTAGGGCCCATCTGACCTGCCGAAGCCCCCACAAAGGCACCGATCCAGGCAACGGGACGGGGCGCCTTATAGCTGGAGTGGGTGATCAGGCGGTGATAGATGGCTGTGGTGGCCAGCATGCGCACCAAGTAGAGCCCCAAAGCCCAAAGGGCCGCACCGAGGCTGAGACCGGTCCAAAAGAGCAGCAGGCAGCCGAGGTGGGCCGCGATCGTCAGGACGGGGCCGAGGGAGTACAGAAAGCGACGTAGACGGGGCACTCAGCCCACTCCCAGAATGGATTTGAGCCTAGGAGGCAGAGCGGTGCAGCCTGGATCACGGCGGTGCGGGATCCCGCCGCAAGGCCACCATCTCTGGGACGAAAACGAAGGTGAGCTCGTCGAGGCATTCGGCCTGTCCATCGATAGCGCTGACACCACCCGCCACGAAATCAATCAACCGCTGGGCCTCGCTGCGCTCCATCGCCCCGGCGTGCACCAGCACGGTCTTGCGCTCGCGCAGGTGATGCACGATCCACTGCGCCTCCTCGAAGCGGGTGGGGTGAAACACCACCACTTCGGGCATCCATTCGTTGAATGGGCTGGGCATGCCTGGGGAAACCCCGCTGGCGGTGGGCACTCAACGTATGGGGCTATTGATACATGTGCAATGAGCGACCCCGCCAGGTCCATCCCCGGCCCCAGCAGATAGCGCAGCCTGATGCCCTGGCCCTTGATCGCCCAGGCCAGGACGAGATCCTCCACCACCTCGCCGGCCACGGCAGCTTGGCCACCAATGGCTCTGTAGGCCTGGCTGCGGAACAGCAGAAACGGACCCGCCGCAAAGGCCAGGGGATCGCAGGGATCATTAGCGCGCTCAATTGGAAAACCCAGTCCCAGCAAGCTGGCGATGATCGGCTGCACCAGCCCCTAGCCACTGGCCAGCGCGATCCAGATGGAGGTGGAAGGTCCCAGGATTCAGCAGCTTCGCTGTCGTAGCAAGCGATCAGCATCGGCGCGGCGACAAACCCGACGAAAGGGTGCAAGGCCAATGCCGAACAACTCCTCAAACAGCCGATTGGCTGCCATCACCGAAGCCAGGCCACAGCGGTGCACCTGCTGCTCAAGGGTGGTTTGCGGTTGGGCTGCGATGCCCTCAAATAGCCGGCTGAGTCGAATGTGCTGGAGCGTCTGAAACGGTGTCTTACCGCGGCAGTGGTCAAAGCAGAGATCGAGCCACTCAGCACTCACCCCGATCGAATCAGCCACCACCTCCAACTCGATCTGCTCGGAAAAATGATGGGCGAAGTAGTGGGCAGCCAGGTTCACCACTTCAAGTTGCTGGGCAGGAACCACGGGAAGGCTGCGGCAACGGCGCGGCGGGCCGTGAACAGCACTGCTGATTGCCGCTTGTGGTGAAAGGGGCCGCATCGCAGTCCGGGAAGGTGATCGCCTGCAAGACATCCAAGACGTCTCACCTCTCAACTGATAGCCCCACCGCAGCAATGGCTGCAATCGCAATCAACACCGTTTGGGCGATCTGTAGCAAGGCTGCACCTATCGCAATGATCGGCAGCACGCAGCTTTAGGCAAGTGCACAAAGCTCGTGGGCCAGCTGTTCGCCGCTGCGCAGGGCACCCTCAATCCGCCCAAGCCCCACCCCCGCAATGAAGTCGCCGCAGAATCCCACCCGGCTGCTTGGGCAGCAACTGAGTTCGGAGGGCAGTCCAGGAGCCAGGGGAAAAGCGGCACCCCAGCGCATCAGCTGGCGATCAGCCGTGGCGAGGTTTAGGCCAGGCAACCAGGGGGCCATCACCTGCTCAAGAGCGGTGGTGAGGGCAGCGATCACCGTATCTTCGCGGCCCTCATCGGGGGGCAGCTGAAGCATGCGTGCCACGGCGGAATGGGTGCCATAGACATCAAGGTGATCGGCGGCAAAGGAGTGGCTGGAATGGGCCACCACGGCGCAGCGACCGTCGAACAAGGGCTGAACGGTGATCCTCTGCAGCCCCCAGCGCTGCTGGGCTGCAGCATCGAAATGGAGCAGGCTGAAAGGAAGACTGGCCCAAGGTCCTGCTGCGGCCGCCTCAAGCAGCACCAGCAGATTGCTGCGGGCCTCAACGCGGATGCCGGCGATCACAGTGAGGGCATGCTCCAGCCGGAGGTCGCCCAGCCGTTCTGCGGCCTGCTTGAGGGGCACCTCCTCCCAGCCAAAGATCTGCCTGCTGCGCGGATGGGCCAGCAGGGTGCTGCTCAGCACAAGCCAATGGGCCTGCCCCAGTAACTCCCCCTCCCGATCCAGCAGCTGCCAGAGACCATCCTTCCAATCGAGGTGGCGCACCAGGGTGCCGTAGTGGGGCTGCCACGCTTCGCCAGCCTCGCCGGCCAGGCTCAACAGTCCTTTGCAGAGATGATCCATGCCACCCCGACCCCGGTAGAGCTGGCCGAGCCCCAGGGCATCAGCCTGGCCTGGCCGCAGGGTCGCTTCCCCCTGGAGCTGGGCGATCAAACCAGGCCAAGGCTCAATCCAGCCCCCCGCCAGCAGGGGCTGCAACAACAGCGGCTCCGTTGCGCCGGTGATGTTGAGCAGGGGCGCGCCGTGATCGATGCGCAGCCCATGATCCTGGCGAGAGCGACGGGTGCTGGCCCGTCCGCCCGGACCTCGCCCTGTCTCCCAAAGGCTGAGGGCTCCGGTGTAACCCAAGCGGCGCAGCTGGGCAACGAAAGCGCAGCCCGATACCCCGGCCCCGACCACGGCGATGGATTCCGGGCCCGAGCTGGGCATACACAACAACTAAACCGCTAGGCCTTCAGGATGACAGCGATCTCCAAGGCTGCAGCCGATGACGGCACTTAACCATCCGGTACTGGTGTTTGACGGCGGCTGTCCCTTCTGCCGCCATTTCGCTGAGCTGGCGGAACTGCGCAGTGGCATCCCGAACTTGGCAATCCGCGATGGCCGCAGCGACCACGAACTGCGGCGGCAACTGCGGCAACAGGGCTGGGACCTGAGCCGGGGTGCCGTGGTGTTGGCAGAGGGCCGGGCGCTGCATGGAGCCGAGGCGATTCAGTGGATCTGCAGCCGGCTGGAGCCCAGCGCCCCCCTGCTGCAGCTGCTCGGCCCGCTCCTCGCCACACCGGGGAGAGCAAAGCGCCTGTACCCGGTGCTGCTGCTGGGCCGGCGCCTCGCCCTGGCCGTGCGGGGATTACCTCTAGATCCAGACCAACCAGCTAGGCAGGCTGCAACAGGTAGCGTGAATTGATAAGGGAGTGGCTGTGGCGCGATTTTTAGTGGTGCTCAAACCCGGCGTGCCGCTGGATGCCGCGGCCATGCTGGAGGCCCTCCAGCCTGTATTAGAGGAGATCAGAGCGGAGATCGAGCACCGCACACCAGCCCACCTCAGCGCCATGATCCGCGGTGGCGGTGAAACCCAGCGCATGCAGCTGTTCGCCGATGTGCAATCAAAAGCAGATGGCAAGGTGCTGGAGCTGGTGCTGCTGAGTCGCGAAGCGATGGGCACTACCGCCCCCCACACCCGCGAGGTTTTCAAACTGCTGCTGGAGTTGATTCAGCGGCATGTGCCATCCATGCCTCTCACCTTCCGCTCCGACCGGGACGGCCCACTGCCAATCGGAACCTGAGCCAATCGGAGCCTGAGCCAATCGGAACCTGACCGGCCATCCCCGAAATTTAATAAAGGCTTAGGATTTGCTGGTAGGTCCTGGATTTGCACCGTGAACGAGAACCACCCCGTGCTGCTCTCACTTGACGCGGAGCTGGATCACCTGCGCAGCGCCTACATCCATCAGCCCAATGAGCAGACCCGCTACCAGCTGGTACGCCTCGAACAGCTGATCCAGCAATGGGCACCGGGTCACTCCAGCAACGGCTGAAATTCCTCAGGGATTGCACCACGGGCAGTGGCCCGGATCGGCTGCGGAGAGTCCATCTCGGCGGAGTCGCTCCACCTTAATGATTCTATCCCGGCCGGGGCTACCGCTTTTCCACCTACGCCACCTGGTTGATTCGCGACGCCATCAGCAATGCCCTGGCGGCTTCAGCTGCTTGATGAATTGCCAGAACAGGAAGCCGAGCTGCAGCGATTGCGCTACTGAATCGAAGCAGGGGAACCTTTGAGCGTGAGCTCCACGGCCCGGCAGATGGGCGACACACGAGACACGGCCCGAGGTTTAGAACGAAGGGCCAACGCAACTATCCGGAGACTTTCGGTGCGCTTCATTGATCACCTTGAAGCCTGACCCTGTGACCTGGCACCCCCATCTCTGGCATCCCACCACCCAGGTGGCCAGCAGCCCCGAGCCGCTGCAGGTGCGCTCAGCCCGTGGCAGTGAGCTGGAGCTCAGCGATGGCCGCCGCCTGATTGATGCGATCAGCAGCTGGTGGGTCACCCTGCACGGCCATGCCGAGCCAGCCATTGCGGCGGCGATCGCCCGTCAAGCCCAGCAGCTGGAGCAGGTGATCTTCGCCAACTTCAGCCACGAACCCGCCGAGCAGCTCGCCACCCGACTCAGTGCGCTCACGGGCCTCGAGCGGCTGTTCTTCTCCGACAACGGCTCCACCGCCGTGGAAGTTGCCCTCAAGATCGCCTGGCAGTGGTGGCGCAACCAGGGCAGCGAACGCCGCCAGGTGATCGCCTTCGAGGGGGCGTATCACGGCGACACCTTCGGAGCGATGGCGCTGGGGGAGCGCTCCCTGTTCACCGACCCCTATGAGCCGCTGCTATTTGCCGTAGCCCGGGTGGCCTGGCCCCACAGCCACTGGGGCGACGACGCGGTGGAGCAAAGAGAACAGGTCGCCCTACGCCAGCTCGAACAGGCCCTAGAGACGCCCACCGCGGCAGTGATCCTCGAACCCTTGATCCAGGGGGCAAGCGGCATGCGGGTGGTGCGGCCGGCCTTCCTGCGGGCCGTGGCCGAGCGGGTCCAGGCTGCCGGAGCCCTGCTGATTGCCGATGAGGTGTTCACAGGTTTCGGCCGCACCGGGGATCTCTTTGCCTGCCGCCGGGCTGGCATTCAGCCCGACCTGATGGCGCTCTCCAAAGGCCTCACCGGAGGCTTCCTGCCAATGGGGGCAACGATGGCCAGCGAGCGCCTCTACCAGGGGTTCATCAGCGAACGGCCGGAGGCCACCTTCTTCCACGGCCACAGCTTCACCGCCAATCCCCTGGGATGTGCAGCGGCCCTGGCCAGCCTGGATCTGCTCCAGGCCAACCCCGAGCGCTTCCAGCAGTTCGAGGTGCGCCACACGCCACTGCTGGAA
This sequence comes from Cyanobium sp. BA5m-10, assembly GCF_024346255.1. Classification (NCBI taxonomy): domain Bacteria; kingdom Bacillati; phylum Cyanobacteriota; class Cyanophyceae; order Synechococcales; family Prochlorococcaceae; genus Cyanobium; species Cyanobium sp. BA5m-10. Next base: position 26,113 of record NZ_JAGQCP010000001.1, read on the forward strand.
GATCTGGCGCGACACCCGCGGGTGCGGCGCCCCCGCTGCGTCGGCACCATGGCGGCCTGGGATGTGGACGCCGGCGAAGCCAGCTACCTCAATCCCGTGGGCAAACAGGTCCAGCGCCACTGCCTGCAACAGGGCGTGTACCTGCGCCCCCTGGGCAACGTGGTGTATCTTTTGCCGCCCCTGGGCATCAACGAAGACCAGCTTGATCGCTGCTACTCAGTGGTGAAGCAGGCAATGGACAAGCTGATGCCGGTCTGAACCCCTAGCTATCCAGCCTGCAGGTTCGATAGACGCCGGCCCAGCAACAGCAGGCCCAGCACGGTGGTACCACTCACCATGAGCACAAGGGCGGAGAACTGGGCGGCGGTGATCACCCCACTGGCCAGGGCCGTGGAGGCAAACACCAGACCAGGCAGGCCCCGGGGGATAAGGCCAAACACCACAACCCAGCGATCCACCCCGGCCGCCTGATCCCGGCCGCTGATGCCAAGCCCGCAGATCAACTTGCAGCCAATCGCCAGCAGCAAAAGCACCAGGGCCAGCCACCAGGCCGAGGGCTGCAACAGGGTGCCCGCCTGGATGCGCATCCCCACCCCTAGGAAATAGAGGGGCAGAAACACCTCCGACAGCATGGCCAGGTTGCCCCGCAGCTCGCGGGCCTCGGTGCTCCCTTCCCCCATCGGCGCCAGGCGATTGAACAGCACCCCACCCCAGAGCGCCCCAAGCAGGCTGGTCACCCCGGTGACCTCACCGATCCAGCTGCAGCCGATCAACAGCAGCAACATTCCTAGGGGCCCCGGCTGCCAGGGCCCGTGGCGCCGCAACCACCAGCTCGACAGCGGCACGCTCAGCAGAGCCAGGACCGGGCCGAGCAGCACCAGCCAACCTGACCCGGCCAAACCGGTGCTACCACCCTTACCGGCCCCCGCCAACAGCATGGAGCCGGTGAGTAGGGCGATGGCAGGCAGATCGTCTAGCACCGAAACACCCACCAGCAGGCGACCGGAGGGGGTTTTCAAGGCACCGAGCTGGCGGAGGGCCCGCAGGGTCACCCCGGTGCCGGTGGCACTGAGCACGGCCACACACAGCAAGGTGGTGGCCGTGGAGAGACCAAAGCCCTGCTGCAGCGGCCACCAGGCCAGCAGCGGCGTCAGCGCCGACAGCAACACCGTGCGCAGCACTGCCGCTGGCCGGGAGCCCAACAAGCCGCCGCGCACCTCCAGACCCACCTGAAAAAACAGGGTGAGCACCCCCAGCTCCAGCAGACCGGAGAGGGAGCGGATCTGCTCGAATGGCAGCACGGTGTTTCCCAGGGCAAAGCCCACTCCCAGCTCCAGCACGATCGCCGGCACCGCCCAGCGGGCGAGCCGGGTGGCCGTCAACCGGGCCAGCAGGGCACCAACCAACAACAGCAGCAGGGTGGTGAGCAGGGAGGAACCCAAGGGAGCCAGCGGAGCGAGGGTGGCGAAGGTGGATCAGCCCGGCAGGATCACGCGATCAATCACGTGCACAATGCCGTTGTCGCAGGCAATGTCTGCGGTTACCACTGTGGCGTTTTTCACCTCAAACGGCTCGCTGCAACGGATCGGGATCGGAGCCCCCTCCAGGCTCGGCCACTCCGACTGAGCCACCAGGTCGGTGCGGCCATGGGCGCCAGCCAGCACGTGGTATTTGAGGATCCGAGCCAACTGGGGTGGGTTGTCTACCAGGGTCTGCACCGTGCCGGGAGGCAGGGCCGCAAAGGCGTCATCCACCGGCGCGAACACCGTGAAGGGGCCCGGGCCCTCCAGGGCGCCGCGCAGGCCGGCAGCATCGACGGCCGCCAGCAGGGTGTTGAAGGCGCCGGCGGCGAGGGCGGTTTCAAGAATCGTGGCCATGGCGTATCTCCTAGCGGTAATCCTGGGTTTGAATGTCGGCAAGCCGCGCTTCGGGCCGCAGGAAGCGATCCATCTGGGCCTCGAAGAAGCGGCGGTTGGCCGCAAGATGCTCCGGGTCGGTGTCGTCTAAGGGATAGAGCAGGGCACAGCGCAACGCCTGGATCACGGCCGAGGTGACGTTGTACATCGAGCGCTGGAAGGTGATGCCCAACTGGATCAGTTGATCTTCTTCGCCGCGGCGATGCTGCTTGTAGAGCTCCTGCAGATAGGGGGGCAGGAAATGCAGCATGTCCTGCATCAGCAGGGTGGGCGGAATGCCGGCGGATCCCACTGGGAACACATCGGCATAGAGGATGCCGTAGTGGAAGTCGGCTTGATCGGCAGGCACCTGATAGGCCTGGGCGTTGTAGCTCTTGGTGCCGCGGAACGGTGAGGTGCGGTAAAACACCGCCTCCACATAGGGCAACGCAGCCTCATAGAGCCAGGTGAAGCCCTCGCTCTTGGGAATGATCTCGAAGCACTCGCCCCGGATGAACACATGGTGGTAGATCGGCCGCCCCGCCACCGCGAAGATGCCGTTGACGAGGAAGTCCATCGCCTCGGGAACGGAGGTGAGCTTCCCCTCGTCGTAGAGGTCGCTCATCTCGAAGAACACCGGCGCCATCACCTCCCAGAACAGACCGAGGTTGGCGTAGAAGGAGAGTTGCTTGACCTGCTCCATAAACATATCCGGGAACAGCTTATAGAGCCCCAGCATCACCAAATTGCCCTTGAAGTAGGCCTTGATCGCCCGATCCGCATTGGCCTTGTAGACGTCGCTCTCCAGGAAGTCGTTGAAGCGGCCTACCATGCCCTGGTGCCAGAACATGGCCTGCATGCAGGCCTCGGCGAATTCCATATTCACCCGGTCGTGCCAAAGGTGATGCAGCAGCTTGGGCATGCGGCGGGTCTCACCCCGCTCCATAAACTCCAGTAGCTCCGGATGGGCCTTTTCACCGCCACGCCAGATCCTCAGCTTGGATTTATCACCGGCGTAGCTATTGGGGAGATCGAGATACTCCTTAGAAATAAAATACTTGAATGCGGGAAGCGGATTGAGAAATACCCGCTCAGCTATATACAAAAGATTGCGCCAATAAAAATCCATCGGCACGGCGTAGGCCTTATAGATACCGATGATCTGCTGCAGGTTCTCGGGGGTATCAGGCAGCATTGATCCTCCCGCCTCAAGCCGGTGGATCACCTCTGCGTAGGGATGGGTTGAGGGAGGAATCAGGGGTGTGCGGACACCAGGGGTCGAAACGATGGGTGTCATACGGGCAGTTGGGTGCGGAGGGCAAGGGCAGCGGTGGCGGTTTCACTCCAGCCGGTGAGTCCTAGGGGCCATAGGCCGGTGAGCAGCACCAGCAGGGTGAGCACAACGGCCGGCAATCGCTCGCCCAGGCTGGTGCCCTGCCAGTCAGCTCGGGAATTATCGAGCCGGCCAAAACCAACCCGATTGAATAGCCGCACCGCATAAACAGCAGTAAAACCAGAGGCCACCAGGCACACCAACGTTGCCCTAGGAAAGACGGTCCAGCTGCCCTCAAACACAAGAAGTTCTGCAGGGAAGCCAGCCAGTCCAGGAATGCCAGCGGCGGCCATCAGGGCAAGCAACAACAAACCCATCGTGAAGGGCAGGCCCCTAATCGGATTGAGCAGGCCGGATAGCTCGGCAATAACGGTGGTCCCGGTCTTGCGCTGGATTAGCTCAACGCAGGCAAATAGCAGGGCCACTATTAAGCCGTGAGCAATCACCTGAGCCATCACCCCCTGCAGGCTCAAGGGGGTAGCGGCAGCCAGAGCCAATACCAGCAAGCCCATATGGCCAAGCGAGCTGTAGGCCATCAGGCGGCGCATATCTGTAGCCGCAACAGCGTTAAGGGCGCCATACACGGCGCTAACGGCACCAGCAGCAGCGATCCAGGGGGAAAAAGCTGTCCAGGCACCTGGCAATAGGCCCACACCAAAGCGCAGCAGGCCGTAGGCACCAAGCTTGGAAACGGCCCCACCCAGCAACATCACCACCGGAGCAGGGGCCTGGCTGTAGCTGAACGGCTGCCAACCGTGCAGCGGCACCACTGGCAACTTCAGGCCAAAAGCAAGCAGCAGCAGGGCCAGCACCCAGGCCTGGGCAGCTGGAGCGAGGGGCGTTGCCGCCAGGGCCTCAAAACTGAAGCTCACGGTGCTGGTGGCAGCGCCCTGACCCAACCAACCGAAGGCCAGTACCCCAGCAAACAGGCTGAGGCCAGAAACGGCGCCATAAAGCAGGAAGCGGGTGGCAGCTCCTGCTCGTCGCTCCCCTCCCCAGATAGCCACCAGCAGCGTGGTGGGGATCAACACCAGCTCAAATGCGAGCACAAACAACAAGGCATTGCGGGCGAGGAAGGCGCCCACCACCCCGAAGTTGGTGGCAAGAATTAAGGAGAAGTAGAGGCGCGAGCGGCCCTGGTCGGCAGGAGAGGCCAACACCGCCATAGCAGTAAGCAGGGCGGTGAGCAGCACCAGGGGCAGGGAGATGCCGTCGAGGCCGAGCTCCAGGGCAAGGCCCAGGCGAGGCAGCCAGGTAAAGCTGAGGTCGGCGGGGGGCCGCAGCCAGCAGTACCCCCCAACTAAAAGCTGGGCCAGGGCTGTCAGTGCCGCCAGGGAGCGCACCAGGGCCGGACGCCCCTCCGGCAATCGGGACAGCAGCAAACCCGCAAACCCGGGGATTAGCAACAGCAGCAGCAGGGGGGCAGAGGTCACGGCAGCACAGCCAGAGGAGAGGGAGCGGGGCTGGCCAACAACCAGGCCGCCATCAGCAGCACCCCCAGCACCAGGCTGAGGGCGTAGGCCTGGGAGCGACCTGAGGTGGTGAGGCTGAGCCGGCGGGCTCCTGCCATGGCTGCGGCACCGGTGCCACCGCTGAAACCATCCACCAGGCGGCTATCACTCCAGGCGCCAAAGCGGGCTAAGGCCAGCACCAGAGCCACCACGGTGCGGTGATAAAAGCGCTCGGTTTGCATGTCGTGGGCGAGCCACTCCTGCAGGCCTGAGAGGGCCTGGGGCAGCCGGGCCAGGCCGTGGGGCCGCAGGTAGAAGGCAGCGGAGAAACCCCCTCCCACCAGGGTCGATACCAGCAGAGGCCAGGCCAGCGGCCCCCAACCGGGCAGGGGAGTGAGGCTGAATACGCCATTGCGCACCAACAATTGAGGCAGGTGCAGCTCCATACCCATCAACACGGTGGTGGGCAACACCATCAACCACAACACCTCGGCAGATCGCTGGGTGAAGGGTGTGGGGCGACCGCCCCAGATTTGGCCGAATACACGAATCAAGCCTGCGCTGATCAGGCAATTGGTGAGCAGCACCAAGCCACCCAGCAGCCAGGGATGGCCGCTGGCTGCTGTGAGAGCAAGCAGCTCGCGCAAGGCGGCAAAACTGGCGAAGGGAGGCAGTCCCATCAGGCCAGCTGCCCCGGTGAGGAAGGCCAGGCCCATAAGCGGCCGCCGGCTCCAAAGCCCACCCAGCTGGGTGAGGTCCTGGGTCACGTTGCTGATGACGATGGTGCCAATGGCCATCAGGATCAGGGCCATCGGCAGCGGATAAACGAGCAGCAGGTGATCGGCCACCGCTGTGCCACCCAAACCCACCGCCACAAACAGCAAACCAAGCCAGCTGCTCACCAAGAAGGAGAGGGCTCGCTTTACATCCACCTGAGCCAGCGCGATCAAGGAGGCCACCACCGCCGTGGTGCCGCCAACGGCAACCAGCACGGCCTGCACCAGCGGGCTCAGTTCGATGAGGGGCTCCAGGCGCAGCAGCACCCAGGCGCCACCAACCACCACTACCGAGTTGCGCAGCACGGTGGAGGGCAGGGGGCTCTCCATGGCCTCATCCAGCCAGAGGTGCAGAGGAATTTGGGCGCACTTGCCCATGGGGCCGGCGATCAGTGCTAGCAGGATCAACGTGAATCCAGCCGGCAGGGGTTGGCCGTTGTTGGTGAGATCGGCGGCCCATCCCTGCAGGCCATGAAAATTCCAGGTGCCGCTAACCGGCAACAGGGCAATTACCCCCGCTAGCAAGATCAGGTCGCCGATGCGCTTGGTGAGAAAGGCGTCGCGAGCCCCTTTCACCACCAGGGGTTGGTTGTACCAGGTGCCCACGATCAGGTAGGTGCCCAGGGTTAGCAACTCGAGAATTACGTAGCTGAAGAACACCGAATCTGTGAGCACCAGACCACACAGACCCGCTTCAAAGAAGCTCAGGCAGCCAAAGAAGCGGGGCCAACCCCAGTCCATTTCCATGTAGCCGATGGCGTAGATCTGAACCAGCAGGTGCAAGCCGGTGATCACGGTCATGGCGATCAGTACTGGCTCGGTCACCAGCCCGTCGAAGCCGACCCTTAGCCCTGCCGTCTCGAGCCAGGTCCAGCTGAAGCTCACGGGCCTATAGAGGGCCTGGGCCCCAGCGGCGGCATTGGTGTGCAAGGCCGTTAGCGCTAGCAAGCTGTGGCTGAAGGCCACCGCCACCATGGCCAAGTTGAGGTAGCCGCAGGGGCGCGGGCCGGTGCGGGAGATCAACCCAGGCGACCAGGCCAGCGACAAAAGGGCCGCGAGCAAGGGATAGAAAGGAACCAACCAGGCGGTTTGAAGCAGAGCAACAGTCATCGTGTCAAACAGGCAATAGAAATCTCAACAGTTCAGACATGTGGAAGATGACGAATATGCCTTCGGATCGGTAACGATAGAAACAGACGCATCGGCTTGGGGCGGCAAAAGTAAATCAAATCCAATCAGTGTCAGTAGAAGTGCTTATCAATCGTCGAGATCACTTGGAGTCCCTCTCAGCTCCATACTCTTCCACTCTGTAAAAACTTCTCCACTTTGTAAAAACCATGGCTTGCCCAAAGTGCGGCTGCCGCCTACTCACCAAGGTGGGGCGCTCCAAGAAGATGCTGATCTGCAGCGATTGCAGCCACCCACTCGAACCATCATCTGATCAGCTTGCCTCCCAGTGGCGCCAGCTCTCCACGTTTATGTTTGTGTTGATGGTGGCTGGAGTGCCTGTGTTTCACACCCTGGTTTCAGGCATGGTTAGCTCCACGTCCACACCACTAAGTAGGGAATCTCAAATAGAAAAGATCAACTAGCCAGCTCCATCGGAGTTTTGGCCCTAACTCTCACTGCCAGCGGCCCGGCTGCGCAGCTGCCACAGCCGCAGCAGAGCCACGACTCCAGAGACGAGCGCAATCTCCAACACCAGCTTGATCCCTCCGGCCCAGGGGGCGAGCAGCCCCTCCAACTGGTCGTAGGCCTGGCCCATCTCCCTGCCCGCCAGGGTGAGCAAGGTGGTCCAGATCAGGCTGCCCGCGGTTGTCCAGGCGAGAAACTTCGCCTGGGGCATTAATTCAATGCCAGCCGGCACGGACACCAGGGTCCGCACCCCTGGGATCAGTCGTCCCCAGAACACCACCGCCGAACCATGGCGATTGAACCAGCGACGGCTCCTGGCTAGGTCATCTGGCTGGATGCCCAGCCAGCGGCCCCGGCTAGCCAGCCAGCCAGCGATCCGCTCCTCATTTATCCAGCGGCCAATGCCGTACCAAAACCAGGCACCCAGAACGGTGCCCACCAGTCCGGCCGCCACCGTGGGGAGTAATTGCAGCCGGCCCGCATGCACCAGATAGCCCGCGTAGGGCATCAAAACTTCTGAGGGAATGGGCGGGATGAGATTTTCCAGCAGCATCACCAAAGCAACCGCTCCATAACCGAGCAGGGGGTTGGTCTCCACCGCGGCGCTGATCAGGTCTGGCAGCCCGTCGATCAACTGCTTAATCAAATGAGAAATCCCGGCACAGGACTGTGATTAGGGTAGGCATCACCAACGCAACATCAGCCTGACCAGCACACCCTGGAACGCTCTTAAGGCCTTGCGCCAGCGCCTCACGGTGCCCCAATTCACCGTGGTCACCGGTGCTCTGGTGATCGCCGTCGGCACGGTGCTGCTGGCAAGCCCGCTTTGCTCAACGGACGACGTGGGGCTATGGCAAGCCCTGTTCACCGTGACCTCGGCAATCACGGTGACTGGCCTTTCGATCATCGATGTGAGCCGCGATCTGACGCCCTTCGGCCAACTGACACTGGCGGGATTGATCATTACCGGTGGCCTTGGCCTAATGGCGATCACCACCTTTTTGCAGGGCTTCGTGCAGGGAAATTCAGGGCTGCGCCACCGGCTAGACAAGGGCCGGGCCCTCGATGAATTCGGGGTAGGCGGCATTGGCCCCACCTTCAACAGCATCCTGATCACGGGCTTCTGCGTGATGGGGCTCGGCACTGTGGTGCTTTACGCCTTCGGCTTCACCGACATCGCCAATCCACTCGAGCGCCTCTGGGCTTCTCTTTTTCACTGCATCAGCGCTTACAACAATGCCGGCTTCGGCCTCTGGGGCGACAACCTGGTGCGCTACCGGGACAACCCGGTGGTGAATGGCGTCATTGCCTCGATGATCGTGGTGGGCGGCATCGGCTGGCGGGTGATCAACGACCTCTGGACCAACCGTGCTCGCCTGCAAGGGCTTCGCCGCCTCAGCCTGCATACCCGGCTGGTGCTGCGCAGCACGGCCTTGTTAATCGTGTTTGGGGCCCTGGGACTGATGTTCACCGAACAATTCGCCGCCGGTGGCGTAATCGAAAATCTGCAGTGGTGGCAGGATATTCAAGTCACCCTGTTCCAGTCGATCTCGGCGCGCACGGCAGGGTTCAACACCGTGCCGCTCTCGATTAAGACCTTCTCGGATGCGGGCCTGCTGCTGCTGATCGTGCTGATGTTTATTGGTGCCAGCCCGGGCGGCACCGGCGGTGGCATCAAGACCACCACCTTCGCCACCTTGATGGGGGCTACCCGCTCCACCCTGCAAGGGCGTGAGGCGGTGGTGATCCATCGGCGCCAGATCCCTGACACCGTGGTGCTGCGTGCCGTGGGGGTCGCTATGGCATCAGCAATCTTCGTGATTCTGATGGCCCTGCTGCTGGGGATTGGCCCCACCACCTCCGGGGAGCCCACCCGCACCACCTTCAACTTCCTCGAAAAGCTGTTCACCTGCATGTCGGCCTTCGGCACCGTGGGCCTGGATCTGGGCGTTACCGCCCAGCTCAACCGTTGGGGCCAGCTGGTGCTGATGGTGGGCATGTTTGTCGGCAGACTGGGCATCCTGCTGCTCCTTTCGGCGATCTACGGCAGCCGGCCCCAACCCCGCGTGGGCTATCCGCGCGAAGAGATCTACATCTGAATCCCCTGAACAGGTTGACTCCATGACGAACTGGTGGCAATGGAATCCGTCTGAAGGCGCCGTCAAAGGTGGCTTCGCTGTGATCGGAGTGGGGCGCTTTGGCTCCGCCGTATGCAGCGAACTGATCAAGGCCGGCGCTGAAGTGCTGGCGATCGATCTCAGCCAGCGAGCCATTGATGAGCTGCGTCAAATCGAGCCAGCCATCGAGGCGCGGATTGTGGACTGCACAGATGAAGAAGCCCTGAGGGCCGCCGGCGTGCTCGACATGACCACCGTGGTGATAGCCATGAGGGAGCCGATCGAGGCCAGCGTTACGGCTGCTTTGATCGTTAAGGACAGCCCCGGCAGCCAGGTAAAGCAGGTAGTCGCACGGGCCACCAGTGATCTACACGTGAAAATGCTGCAGCGGGTGGGCGCCGATCGGGTGGTTTTTCCCTCAAAGATGCAGGGTCAACGCTTAGGAATAGAACTGGTGCGGCCAAACATGTTGGAGCGCCTGCGCCTCGACGACCGCAACAGCATCGAGGAGATTCGGGTGCCCGAAGCCTTCATCGGCCAGTCGTTGCGCGAGATCAATTTGCGCAAGAACTTCAATGTGAGCGTGCTGGCCGCCGGGCCTGACAACCAGCTCACGGTGAACCCGCCCGCCTCCCACGTGCTCGAGGCGGGCGAGCTGCTGGTGGTGATGGGCGCCAGTGAAGCCTTGGCCAAACTGCCGGGCAGCTGAAAACGGGCATCCTCCTGGCCTAGGCAGGAGAGTTGGCCTCCATGGCCTGCACCCGATGAGGTGGTGAGCGCCTGAGCGAGCAGTCTCAGGCCCGCTGCCTCTGACGCATGGAATCCCAGAAAGCTACGACGAGCAGGCCGATGCCGATCAGCCCGGCGCACCATTCGGGTACATGCACGTTGTGCTGGGCCAAGGGAATCCCGGCCAGCATCAACAACCCCAGCGCGCCGATGGCGTAGTGGGCGCCGTGCTCCAGATAGATCAACTGGTCGAGGGCCTTCTCCCGGCTCAGCATCACCGTGAGCGAGCGAATAAAGAGCGCTCCTAGGCCAAGGCCTGTGATGATCAGCGCCAGATCGGTGGTGATCGCAAAGGCGCCGATCGCGCCATCGAGGCTGAAGGAGGCATCAAGCAACTCGAGGTAGATCAAGCTGGCAACACCGCTCTTGGCAGCCATACTTCCCGCCGCCGGATCTCCGCCGCCGAAGAATTCCGCCAGGGAAGTGCTCAGGATCTGCAGCAGCAGGCCGATCAGACCCGCAAAAAGAACATCGCTGCGCAAACTGCCAGGCAGGACAAAGGCCACACCCATCAAAATAATTAACCCCAGAGCGACCTCCAGGGAGGGAACCCTTCCGGCGCTGCTCAGACGCACCTCGAGCACCTCCACCCAGTGCAGTGTTTTGGCCTCATCGATGAAATAGCGCAGAAACACCATCAACAGGAACATCCCCCCGAAGGCGAGGATCCGCGGTTCAGCCAACTCCAGTAGCGCGTGGTATTGCTCGGGGTGATGCAGAGCCGCGTCGAGGGCTTGCCCCAGACCGATCCCCCCAGCCAGGCTCACCAGCAGCAAAGGCCCCAGAAAACGCACTCCAAACACCGGGATCACCAGACCCCAACTGAGGAAAAAACGCTGCTGGCCTGGGGTGAGGTGCTCCAGCACCCGCGCATTCACCACCGCGTTATCAAAGGAGAGGCTGATCTCCAGCGCCAGCAGCACCAGGGTGAGCCAGGTGGCCTCAAGACCCGCAGGGCTCAGACCACCATGGCTGACGAAAACTGCCACCAGGCCCACGGCACAGCACAGCAGCGGGAAACGCACATAGCGCAGCAGGCGGCCCATGAATGTACCCAAACCCTATGAGCTTGAAGCCTGATAGACCCACTGGCTGGCCGATGACATCAATTGTCGGGGGCTGAAAGCGAGCAAAAACACCCGAGGCCGGCCAACCAATCTCAATCTCCCTATATCCCATCTAGTAACCGATGTATATTTTCGAGTGTTGGGGTCGTGCCTTATGGATGCTTTTCTTACCGCCGCCATGGAGCCCGCTGGGGCCATCACCCTGGCGGTGTTTGCCCTGGCGATCCTGCTGTTCGTGACCGGATGGCTAGCCCCTGAAGTCACTGGGTTGCTGGCGGCAGCCCTGCTTGTGACCTTCCGAGTGCTCAAGCCCGATGAGGCCGTGCAGGGATTCGGCAGCCCCGCCCTGATCACCTTGATGGGCCTCTTCGCCGTGTCGGCGGGCCTGTTCCGCAGCGGTGCACTGGATCGGCTGAGGGCCCTGATCGCTAGCGATGCCATCCGCAGTCCCAAACGAATGATCGCCCTGATGGTGGGGGTGGTGGCGCCGATCTCCGGATTTATCCCCAACACCCCGATCGTGGCGACCCTGCTGCCAGTAGTTGAGGGCTGGTGCCACAGGCGCGGCGTATCCCCTTCGAAGGTGTTGCTGCCTCTGTCGTTTGCAACGGTGTTGGGCGGCACCATCTCCCTGCTCGGCACCTCCACCAACCTGCTGGCCAGCGATGTGAGTCGCCAACTCGGCTTTGGTCCTCTCGAGCTGTTCAGCTTCACAGCCATCGGCATCCCCGTCTGGCTGCTAGGGGGCCTCTACATGTTGTGGGCCTCCGACCGGCTCCTGCCAGATCGCGGCCTCGACGATGGCGATTTGCTGGGATCCCTCGCCCGGGAGGGCTATCTCACCGAGGTGCTGGTGCCGGAAGGCTCCGAGCTGGCGGGCCATTCGCTGCACAACAGCCGTCTGCAGCGCCGCTACGACGTGGACGTGCTCGAACTGCAGCGCGGCAGCGAGATCTACAGCGCCCCATTAGCCGACCGCACTCTCCAGGTGGGCGATCGCCTTGTGCTGCGTTGCAATCGGGAAACCCTGCTGCGGCTTCAGCAGGAGCGCACGGTGGTGGTGTCACCGCCGGCGGAGCAGGAGGAAGCCCTTGAGGAACTGAAGCATCCCGAGGTCACCAGTATGCGCATGGTGGAAGTGCTTCTGCCGAACGGCTCCACGATCACCGGCACCAGCGTGCGAGACCTTCGCTTCCGGCAGCGCTACAACGCCACCCTGCTGGCGGTGCGTCGCGGCAACCAGGTGCTGCGTGAATTGCTCGGTCAAGTCGTGCTTCAGGCCGGCGATGTGTTGCTGCTGCAGGCGCCCCTCGATGCCATTCGTGGCCTGCAGGCCAACAACGATCTGGTGCTGCTGGAAGAACTGGAAAAGGACATGCCCACCACCAACCGCAAATGGGTGGCGGTTCTGGTAGCAGCCCTGGTGATCATCCTGCCTCTGTTCAAAGTGCTCAACCTGATGGCAGCGGTTCTCCTGGCAGTGGTGGTGATGGTGGCTACTGGCTGCCTGCGACCCGGGGAACTGCAGCGATCCATCCGTTGGGACGTGATCTTGCTGCTGGGTTCCCTCTCCTGCTTCAGCGAAGCGATGCAGAAAACTGGCCTGGCCGAGGCTCTAGCGCAGGATCTGCTGCATGGCCTTCAGGGGTGGTCGGCTTATGGGGTCCTGTTCGTGGTCTTCGTGATCGCCCAACTCTTCACCGAAGCCCTCAGCAACGGCACCACCGTGGTATTGCTGATGCCGATCGCCACCGCCATAGCCCAGGGTCTTTCGCTCCCACCGATGGCCTTCATCTTTGCCATCACCATCGCGGCCAGCCAGAGCTTTCTCACCCCGATCGGCTACCAAACCAACCTGATGGTGTTTGGGCCTGGTCGCTATCGCTTTCTGGACATGGCGCGCTACGGGGCGCCACTCACAATCGGCCTTGCGATCGTTGTTCCCTGGCTGATCTGCCGCCAATTTGGGATCTAAGCTCAACTTGATCAAACACTGATTTCACCGCCAGCGGAATTTCTTGCCAATCCACCTCAAAAGCAGCCACAGCAATCCGCAAACTGCAGCCGTCAAAAATATCCCAACTAGAACGCTGGTAAATGGTTTAAGGGCAGCTGCAACACCTGCGTAACCAGCCCCCAGCGTTTGACCAGCAAGCGTGAGCAACAATATCCAAATCAGACTGCCTGCCGTAGTCCAAATCAGAAACAAAGGCTGGGGCATCATCTCGATGCCAGCTGGCAACGACACCAGCGTGCGGACCCCGGGGATAATCCGCCCCCAAAACACCACCGCTACTCCGTGGCGATTGAACCAGCGGCGGCTGCGGGCTAGGTCCGCAGGCCTCAAGCCAAACCAGCGGCCATGGTTTGCCAACCACTGCTCAAGCTGCTCCTCGTTGATTAGACGGCCGATTCCATACCAAAACCAAGCCCCCAGCACCGTGCCCAACAGGCCAGCCAGCACTACAGGAAACAGCTGCAGCCTTCCCTGCTGGATCAGAAAGCCTGCCAGCGGCATCACCACCTCCGAAGGAATAGGTGGCACCAGGTTTTCCAGCAACATCACCAGGGCGATAGCCCCATATCCCAGAAGCGGGTTGGCATCCACCGCCGCCAGGAGAAGCTGGGGAAGCTTCTCCATCAAGGCGGACAGATCGGCCATCAATTCATTGCGGCAGGGGTGTTAGCCCGGCGGCGACCAAACCATTGCCGCAAAAGCTTCTCAGCCTCGAGGTAGATGAAGAACAACAGGCTCACCCCAACGCACACCATCAGATCGGCAAAGGCCAGGGGCTCTGTGCCAAAGAAACGGGACAGCCAGGGCACATAAAGCAGCAGCAATTGGAGGCCACTGGTGAACACCACCGCCCAGAGCAGCCAGGGATTACTGAAGGGGTTCACCTGCAACAAGGGGCGATCACTACGAGCCGACAGGGCATGACCCATTTGGGCCAGGCATAAGGTGGTGAACACCATGGTTTTCCAGGGGCCATCCACGCCCTGGGTGCGATATATCCACACCATCATGGCAATCGTCATTAAGCCGAACACCACACCAACTCGCACGATGTAGCGACCAATGCCCCTGGCAAAGATCGATTCACCCGGTCGAGCAGGGTCCCGGTCCATCAGGCCGGCCTCCGCCGGCTCGAGGGCCAGAGCTAGGGCCGGCACCCCGTCTGTAACCAGATTCATCCAGAGGATCTGCAAAGGAGTTAGAGGAACGCCAATCAGACCAATCAGGGGTGCCGCCGAAATCGTGACCAACTCGCCGACATTGCTACCCAAAATGTATTTAACGAAGCGGCGAATATTGGCGTACACCAGTCGCCCCTCCTCCACCGCGCTAACAATCGTGGCGAAGTTGTCATCCAGCAGCACCATGTCGGATGCCTCCTTGCTCACCTCCGTGCCAGTGATGCCCATGGCTACACCGATATGGGCTTGCTTAAGGGCAGGGGCGTCGTTAACCCCATCTCCCGTCATCGCTACCACCTGGCCATTGGCCTGCAGGGCCTTAACGATGCGCAGCTTCTGCTCAGGCGGCACCCGGGCATAGACACTGCAGCGAGCCACCACCGCGCGCAGCTCCTCATCACTGCAAGCTTCCAGTTCCCGCCCCAGCACCACCTCACCATCGAGGGTGGTTAGACCAATTTTTGAACCAATGGCCCTGGCGGTGAGCGGGTGATCGCCGGTGATCATCACGGGCCGAATGCCAGCACCGCGGCAGATCGCCACCGCCTCAGTTACCTCGGGCCGTGCCGGATCCAGCTGGGCCATCAGGCCAATCAACACCAAACCAGAGAGGTCTTGGTCCGGACTGGAATGGTGGGGAGAACAGGCAAAGGCCAGCACCCGCAAACCCGAAGCCGCGAGGTCGCGGGCCTGATCGATCCACCACTGGAGCTGATTGGGGCTGAGCGCCACTACCCCGGAACCATCCAGCCAGCTGCTGCAGCTAGCCAGGATCACTTCAGGGGCACCCTTGCTGATCATCAGCTGATGGGAGCCTTCTGCCGCTGCCCCGAGGGGAGCCTGGAGGCTGCCATCCGGATCATTCACCCATACCGCCATCAACTGACGCTCTGAGCTGAAAGGAATCTCGGCCTTGCGGGCATAGCGCTGCCTGAGCTCGAAATCGTCGAAACCAGCCTTACCAGCAACCACGGCCAAGGCTCCTTCCGTGGGGTCGCCAAGCACCTCCCATACCCCCTCTGCTCCTTGGCGCAACTCGGCATCACTGCAGAGCACACCGGCCTGCAGCAGCAGATTCTGCAAACCAGGATGGGCCCCGGCCAAGGGAGCCTCAGGTGCTGCCAGGAGTGCTGTCGTGAATTCGCCGGTGGGCTCGTAGCCGTTGCCACCCACCAGCACCGATTGATTGCCGAAGCGCAGCTCCTGAACGACCTGGCGATTTTGGGTGAGGGTGCCGGTTTTGTCGGAGCAGATCACGGTGACAGAGCCCAAAGCCTCCACCGCTGGCAGACGCCGAATAAGGGCAGCACGCCGCACCATGCGCTGGGTGCCGATAGCCAGGGTGACGGTGATCACGGCCGGCAAGCCCTCGGGCACAATCGCCACCGCCATCGATAGGGAAACTTCGAGCAGGTCGAACGGGTCTTGACCCAGCAGCAACCCAAGGCCCACAACAACTGCTACCAGAGCCAAGGCTGTGCCAACCAGCACCTTGGCTAGACCATCGAGCCGCTCCTGCAGGGGGGTGCTCTCGCCGCCAGCGGTGTTGATCAGGGTGGCTATCTGACCCAGCTCAGTGGCCATACCGGTAGAGGTCACTACCGCCACCCCCCGACCCCGCACCACCTCGGTGCCCTGGAACATGCAGTTCTGGCGCTCCAGCATCGGTGTGGCTGAATCCAGCACCAACTCGGCTCGCTTAAACACGGCCTCCGACTCACCAGTGAGGGCGGCTTCTCTCACTCCCAGATCAGCCGTCTCGAGTAGGCGCCCATCAGCCGGCACCCGATCGCCGGCCTCGAGGCGGATCAGGTCGCCCGGCACCAGCTCCTCACTCGACAACTTTTGCCACTGGCCGTCGCGGCGCACCTGCACCTGGGGTTGGGACATATCGCGCAGTGCCAGCAGGGCCTTCTGGGCCCGGCTCTCCTGCAGATAGCCCAGCAGGCCATTGAGAGCAACGATCACCACAATCGCGATCGCATCCTTAGGGAACTTCTGCTCCACATAGGCCACACCGGCGGAAACAGCAGCAACCGCCAGCAACATGATCAACATCACGTTGCTGAACTGGTCCCACAGGATCAACAAGTTGCTGCGACCAGCTGCAAGTTCAAGCCGGTTGGGGCCAGTAGCGGCCAGACGCCGGCTTACCTCTGCCGTGCTCAGCCCAGCCTCCCCGCACTGCAGCTCCTGCAGGCAGGATTGCCCATCGATGGCATGCCAGTTCTGGGGCATGGGAGTTGTCATGAAATCAGAAGTAGTTGGAATGGATAATTAGGAAGGAATCAGCTGATCTGACTGAGGAACTGCTTACTGCGCTCATGGCGCGGATTAGTAAAAAACTGCTGCGGCGGCGCCTCCTCCACCACCTCGCCATCAGCCATAAGCACTACTCGGCTTGCAACCTTACGCGCAAAGCGCACCTCATGGCTTACCACCACCATGGTCATGCCGTCGCGGGCCAGCTCCTGCATAACTGCCAGCACCTCCTGCACCATCTCGGGATCTAGGGCGCTGGTGGGCTCGTCAAACAACATGATGCGGGGCTCCATGCAAAGCGAGCGAGCAATCGCCACCCGCTGCTGCTGGCCGCCGGAAAGCTGGCCTGGAAATTTGTGGGCCTGCTCGGCGATCCCAACCCGCTCCAACAACTCAAGGGCCTGGCGCTCCACCTCAGCTTTAGGGCGCTTGCGCACCTTCACCGGCGCCAAGGTGAGGTTGTCGAGCACCGTGAGGTGGGGAAACAAATTGAACTGCTGGAACACCATGCCAACCTCCCGGCGGATCGCATCTATGCGGCGCAAATCGTCGCTGATTTCAATGCCATCCACCACGATTGAGCCCTTCTGAAAATCCTCCATGGCGTTGAAGGTGCGCAGAAAAGTGCTCTTACCCGAGCCCGACGGTCCCATGATCACCACCACCTCACCTTGGTGCACGTATAGATCAACACCACGTAGGGCATGGAAGCCGTTGGGATACCACTTCTCGACCCCACGGGCCTCGATCATCAGGGCGGGTGAGCTGGTCATGCCTGTGGAGCAGAGGGGGAATGGGGGTTAAGGCGAGTTTCTAAGGCACGACTGCCCAGCCCAAGGGCAGCGCAGCAAGTCCAAAACAAAATAGCGAGCACTAAATACACCTCCGCGTTCTTACCGAGAAACATTGGGTTGGCCATCACCGTACGGGCGGTGCCGAGTAGGTCAAGCAGGCCGATCAAGGAGAGCACGGTTGTGTCTTGCAGCAGGGTGATGAATTGGCCCACCGTGGCTGGCAGGGCAACTCGTATGGCCTGGGGCAGCATCACGTGGATCAGGGCGAGCGGCATGGGCAGCCCCAGGGAGCGTGCCGCCTCCAGTTGACCCGCAGGAACGGCAGCCAACCCGGAGCGCACCGCCTCAGCCACATAGGCAGCAGCGAAGAAGGTGAGCACCCAGGCAGCCCGCCAAACCCGATCTGGAGCCAGGCCGCCTGGTAGCAGGAAACCGAGGATGTTCTGCCCCAGAAACAGCAGGGTAATAAGTGGTGCCCCGCGGATGAACTCGATGTAAATAACCGAGCCCCAGCGCAGCAGCGGCAGCTCGCTGCGGCGACCAAGGGCGAGCAGCACCCCCAGGGGAAAGCACAACAGGATGGCAAAGGTGGCCATCAACACCGTGAGCAGCAAGCCACCCCACTCGGAAGGCGGCACCTGCACCAGCCCCAGGCCGCCACTAATCAGCATCATGCCCACCAGATAAAGCAGGGGCCAAAACAGGGGAATCAGCCGGCGGCAAGCCTGGGGAATGGCTGGGCCGTAGCGCCCGGCGGCCAAGCGGGCGAGAAGCAAGAGGGCAGCAATACCCCACCAACGCGCCTGGATTGCAAGGGTTAGCTGTAGGGCCATGGGCCGCCATAGGGCGAGCGCCACCAAAATTGTGGCGGCCCAGCGGTCATTGCGGGGCCAAAGAGCACGAACAGCACCGGAGCCTGGGAAAGCCCTAAACAGACCCCAACTCAGTCCGGTTGCCAGGGCCAGCAAGGTAGTGAGCAGCCATAGGCGCCACTGCTGCTCAACTGGGTAGCGACCTACAGCAAACAGGGTGCTGTTGGCACTGAGCACAGCCCATTGGGCCTGGAAGAGGGCCCAGCGGAAAAAGCCGAGGCCTACTGCCAGCAGGGCTGCCAGCAAGGCGATCGAAATCAGGCCATCGATTCGGCTGCCAAAGAGCTCCTTTTGCAATCTGCGAAAGGGACTCGCTCGCACCACCAGGGGAGCTGTACTTGCCATTTCAGCGCTCTCTCAGCTGCACCAGGCTATTTAGCGCGTTCATCAATGCAGAAATCACGAGGTCGATCACTAAGTAAGAACCCAACAGGATCAACATCACCTCAACTGCACGGCCGGTTTGATTGAGGGTGGTTTCGGAAACGGAATAGAGGTCGGTGAAACCGCAGGCCACTGCCAGTGAGGAATTCTTAGCAAGTGAAATGTATTGGCTATTGAGTCCCGGCACAATCACGCGCAAGGCTTGGGGCAAAACGATCCGCCGCAGGGTCAGCAGGGGCGAAAACCCCAGAGAGGTGGCTGCCTCCCACTGCCCCTTAGGCACAGAGGCAATACCGCCGCGCACCACCTCGGAAATAAAGGCAGCGGAATAAACCACCAACCCGGTGAGCAGAGCCCCAAATTCAACGGTGAAGCGCAGGGGGGCCTGCCATACCCCATCTACCAGTTCGGGGGAGCCCAAATAAAGTCCTGATTTGGCGAGCACTAGGCCCGGCAGCTGCAGTGCGTCGCGGCCATTCGGCAAGGCCAGAAACACCACGAAATACCAGAACATCAGCTGCAGTAGCAGAGGAATATTGCGAATCACCTCCACATACACACGCGCCAGTCTTCGCAGCAGCCCATTGCTGCTGAAAGAAGCAGTGCCGATAAGGGTGCCCAATACCGTCGCACCCACTAAGCCCGTTATCACCACCCGCAGGGTGTTGACCAGCCCTGCCAGCATGGCTCGCCAGTAGGGAAGGCTGGCATCAAACGGCAGGATAGTTTCAGCCAGATCAAATCCTGCTGGCTGCCCCAGCCAGCTCCAGCTGAGCAGCAGGCCCCTGCTGGTGAGATTGAGCAACAGGTTGGTGAACAGAAAAGCCACCACCACAACCACCAGCAGGGCAACCACGCCCTGGACTAGCCAGGGCAGGTAGCGGCGGTTGCGCCACCAGGGGGTGACTTCAGATCGGCTGGTCATGGCAGCGTGCCGGCGCTATCGAATCTCACAGGAAGGGTGGCGAATACATCAGGCCACCCTCGCGCCATTGCTTGTTGACACCTCGCTCAAGCTTGAGGGGTGATCCCGTGCCCACATTGCGCTCAAACACCTCGCCGTAGTTACCCACAGCCTTCACCGTGCGGACCACGAAATCAGCAGGCAACCCCAGCTGCTTACCAAGGTCGCCCTCCACTCCAAAGAAACGACGCAACTGGGCGAGGTTTTTGTTTGCCTTGGCCTCTGCCACCTTTGCGTCGATGTTGGCGGCAGTGATGCCCATCTCCTCTGCCTGAATGAGGCTGTATACGACCCAGCGCACAGCATCAGCCCAGGCAGGATCGGAATTAACAGTGGCGGGGTTTAAGGGCTCCTTGCTCAACACATCAGGAAGCAGGATGTGCGCCGAAGGGCTTGGGAAACCGGTTCGCTTTGCAGCTAGCCCGGAGCGATCGGTGGTGACGGCAACGCAGCGCCCTTGCAGGTAGGCGGCGTAGGTCTGTTCACCCGATTGAAATTTGAGTGGCGTATAGGCGGCATTGAGCTCCCGCATCCGGTCAGCCAGGTTGAGCTCTGATGCCGTTCCGGTCTGCACACAGATCGGCTTGCCGACGACATCCTTAAGGGATCGAATGCCGCTACTAACCGGCACCATCACGGCCTGGCCATCAAAGAAGGTGGTGGGGGCAAAGGCAAGAGCATTACCCCCAGGCGCATCGCGACTGAGGCTCATGGTGGTGTTGCGGGAAAGGAGGTCGACTTCACCGCTACTTAAAGCTGCAAAGCGTTCGGTAGCACTGAGGTCGCGGAAACTCACCTTGGCGGGGTCCGACAAAACCGCAGCCGCTGTTGCCTTACAAATGTCTACGTCCAGGCCGCTGTAGCTGCCGTCAGGACTCACAAAACTGAAACCCGGCAGCTTGCCGTCCACGCCGCAGATCAAGCTGCCCCGAGCCTTGATAGCGGCCATTTTCTGGCTTTGAACGCTGCCGCCATCACTGGCGCAGCCAACCAAGACTAGGGACGCGATCAGGGGTAGGACGGCATTAAGCCGGTGTAGCAGGGCCATGGATGATTCCGCTCACGGCGCAGTACTAGTTCAAGGTTAGTGTGGCGCCCTAATGCGCTTAATCAGAGCCATGGCTCACCGTCCACATCGCCTCGAGTGGATATTTGAGCGTTGGCTGTGGCGCTTCCGGCTGATCGCGATTGTGCCGGTGGTGATGAGCCTGCTCAGTGCTGCAGCCGCATACCTTGCCGGCACCCTGGAGGTGCTTAGTGCCCTGAAAGCGCTGCTCAAAGGCTCTGGCGACACCAGTTACGCAATCGCCGTGCAGCTGGGCAAGTTGGTGGGCGGAGTCGACCTTTACTTGATCGGCATCGCCCTGATGATCTTTGGCTACGGGGTGTATGAGCTGCTGATCTCCAACATTGAAGCGGCGCACGAGGACGGCAAAGACGGCGGCAGCGGCCTGCTCGACATTCGCAGCCTCGATGACCTCAAGGAAAAGTTGGTAAAGGTGATCGTGGTGGCGTTGATAGTGTCCGCCTTCAAGGCCATGTTGATCTTCCCAATCCATAACAGCACCACCAACCTGCTGGTATTCAGCGGCAGTGTGTTGCTGTTGGCCCTAAGCGCCTGGCTGGTGGCTGGCGGCAAAAAAGCCCCCCACGCCTAGGTGAGGGCCTTGGGCCTTGGCCCTTCAGCGCCCACCAAGCCGGCAGGGCAAACAGACAGCAATAGAGGGCCGGCCCCCACTGCCAGCCCTGCTCCTCCAGCAGCCAGCTGCACACCACTGGAGCGGTGCCAGCAAATAGGGCCATCGCCAAGCTGTAGGCGATCGAAAAAACAGTGCAGCGCTGCCGCACTGACACCTACTCCACTGCCAGCACCCCCCTGCCCGCCCATGGCGATCATTACGGGCAACACCCCGAGCAGCTGACCCACAGCCAGGCCGCTGGGGCCAGCCAACTGCACCACAGGCAAGGCGATCGGCGCCACCAGGGCGAGCAGCAGCGTGCCAAGACGGTTGACCTGCAATTTGCCCCAGCGATCCGCCAGCACGCCGCCCAGTAGAACTAAGGGCAGGCCCAGGGTCTGGATCACGGTAGAGGTGGTATTTGCCTGGGCCAGGCTGGAGCCGGCCTGGTGAGCGCTGTAGTCGACCTGATATACAAACAGCACATAAAACACGACGTTGGCGAAGGACACCAACGCGATGATGCGCAGCACCAGCGGACCCTGCTGACGCACCTCCACCAGCCCCAGGCATCCATGGCGGCATTGCCGAGGGAGCGGGCCAGCAGGGCCACGGTGAAGAATCCCAGGCTGGCCAGCAAGCCCTGCTGACCAGGGGGGGCCGCTTCGGTGGCGTAGGTCATCGAACCGGTGAATTCACCGCCCACCGAAAACCCTTGCACCATGAGTAGGCCCAGCCAGGGCCAGCCCCGCCCCCGAACCCCACTGGGAATGAGTCGGCAACAGGGCAATCAACAGGCTGGCGGCGCCCATCAGCACGATGCTGAGGCTGAGCATGTTGCGGCGGCCGAGCAGGTCGCCGATCGGGCCGAGCACCAGGCTGCCCACGGGCCGCATTAGGTAACCCACCGCAAACACGCCGAAGGCGGCCAATGCCTGCAGGCCCGGATCCTCGGCCGGGAAAAAGGCATGGCCAAGTGGGGTGGCCAGGGTGGCGGCGCGCCGCTGCTGCGGGGTGAGATCCATTGTTAGAGACCGTTACCTGAATCGAGTTGGCTGCTCTCCCACCCTTCGAGGATCCGATCCAGGGGCACCCAACGCCCACCGAGCCGGGCCAGGACAATGATCATCGTAATCGGGAAATCGCGTTTAACTATTAACGGAAGCACCATGGGGCCCTCGCCAGCAGAGGCCACACTGCAAAGACCGACCACCACCAAGACGTTAAAAATATTGTTATCCAGAAGTTTGCTGATGGCGATATCGCCGCAGTCTTGAATCGTGGAGATCAAACTCTCTAAAAGCCCTGGCACGCTGGTGCCTAGAGAAGCCACCGTTGGGGCGATCACAATCTGGTAAGTACTCAACAACAGGGCAAGGCAGAGGAGCCCGCCGCTCACAAACAACTCGCCACTGGCCAAAGTGGCCTCGGTGAGGGCTGCCGAAGAATCGATATAGGGATTTTGTACAATCGAGCCGCCGACAGGGGCCAAGCCGTGGACTGCGACCTACGATTTCTCTAGAACTTAGACAGACATTTCGAGTGATTGATCCTGACGTCACAATTGCCGCAGCTGCCTCGGCCCAGCCCGACGAGCTCGAAAGCCTCTTTACCTTTCTGGGCCAGATTCAGCAGGATGGTGCCCTGCGCGACCAGCTCAACGATGTGATTACCGCTCCTGATGTGGTGGCCATAGCCGCCGATCAGGGCTTCAGCTTCCAGGCCTCCACATTGCTGGGCCTGTTCGAGCGCTGCAATGAAGCGCCTCTGGCGCGCCAGGGGCTGATGGACGAAAAGTTGATTCGTGTCTACCTGCAGCGGCAGCGCCTGCAGGCCCCATGACCGCAACCAAACGCCAAGCTCTGCTTGGTCTCTGGCAACTTTGGCTGAGGCCCTAGCCCAGGGCGATTTCAGTGGTCTGCCAACGGTGGAGTTGATGGCAGACGACGAATTGCCAGGGGCCCGCAGCCATTTTTCAGAAAGCAGCCAAACGGTATTTCTCAACATCAGCTGGCTCGCTGGTTCTGACCAAAACGCCGCACTGCATGAGTTGACGCTGCGCTGGGGCGAGCATCTGGATGTGCTGTTAAACACCTAGACACCCCTGGAGACGAGGGCAGCCGCTTTGCGGCCCTGCTCAGCGCTGGCCTAGCAACTCCTCCCAAGTGAGCGGTTGGGAGGGGGGACGTCCTTGGGGACGGGAGTGCAGCGGGCAGCTGGGATAGCTGGTGCGGCTTGAGCGGGATAGGGACGGGGAAACAATAAACATGGAAAAGTGAATCGATATGGATCTCGCACCGAAGGATTGCCATTCCCATAAGGGGAATTCACACGGAGCAATCGCTAAGCAGAACAATCAAACTGGACTGAGCTGACTTGGCCTACAGATCTGACTTGGCAGACTGATCGGCCTTCCCCAGGAAGCGCAGGGGATGCATGGTGCTTGTTCTGGCCTGCGCAAGCTCTTAGAGCTAGCCGGCTTCTGCCAGACCCCTCAACCATAGCCCGAGAGCAGGTACCCCTTCGCTTGAGAAATTCAAATGATGGGTTTAAGCAACAAAGCACCCACGAACAGGGCCGTATAGATGCTGAGCAGCAGCAAACCCTGGTACCAGGTCAGGGAATCCCCTTCCGTGACCCAGTGCACTGCAAAGGCGGTGGCCCCAAGGCAGGCAAGGGCCTGGGGCGGGAAGGTGAGGTGTAGGAAACGCCCCATTAGCGGTCCGAGCAACACCAGGACTGGCAATACGAACAACATCAACTGGACGCTGGATTCGACGGTGCTGGCCATCGCCAGCGCCATGCGACCTCGACTGGCCGCCCGAAAGGCGACCAGAGCTTCTGGGATTGCCGAAAACAACGGCAACAACAACATGCCCACAAATAGGGGGGTGACCGCACTGCCTTTGACCAGATCTTCGAGCCCAGCCACCAAGTGCTCCGAAACCCCGGCAATGGCCAGGGCCACCAAAACCAGCACCCCCACAATTGCCGGCAGGGATGCCTGGGACTCGCTGGTAGCACTAGCTTCTGCCAGCTCCCTCTCAACAGCAAAGAGCCCCCGATGGGTACCCAGTTGATATAGGTAGGAAAGCAGATAAGCCAGCATCACAATCACCGCTACGACCAGGGAGTAGACAGCAAATAGATCAAATACGTTGCCGCCCTCGGTGATCGGGTGCATCGAGTCCCAGAAAAAGATCGAGGGGACCGACATCAAAATCACACTTATCAGCAACTGGCGGGTGCTCAGGCCACGACTGTGGCGATTGAGATCCACCACCAACTCCCGCCTCCCAGCCACGATCGTGCTGATTCCGAGCACCAACAGACTGTTGGTGATCACGGCACCGGCAATGCTCAACACCACCAGGTCGTAGAGGCCGCTTTTCAAGGCCGTCAGGGCGATCACCAGCTCAAGCAAATTGCCCAGAGTGACGTTCAGCAGACCTCCCAACCGCTCACCAACGCGGTGCACAAGTCGATCGACCAGCTCAGCTGTGATCTGGGCCAGAGGGATCAGGGCCAGGCCGCAAAGCAGGAAATAGGGGAGCTTGAAAGGGCCCGCCGCCTCAGGCGGCACCACAATCGCCACAGCGCTCACCAGCAGCAGCAGCTTCCAGCGACCACTCAAAACTTCTCGAATCAGCACGAGGCAAGTCCAACCAAAATCGATGGGGGCAGGGGGACTTGAACCCCCACAACGTTGCCGTCTGCGGATTTTAAGTCCGCTGCGTCTACCAATTCCGCCATGCCCCCTGCTTGGCCATCCTAAATTGGTGGCAACAAGAAGGTTTGCCGTGCAGCTGCCCGGGTTTCTTCAATCCGTTTCGCCTGATCTACTGCTGGTGCTGGTGGCCTATGCCCTGATCGCAGGCGCCTATTTAGTGGCCGTGCCCCTGCTGCTTTACGCCTGGATGATCAAGCGTTGGACAGTGATGGGCAAGCTCGAGCGCTTCGGGGTCTACGGACTGGTGTTTCTGTTTTTCCCTGGTCTGATTTTGTTTGCTCCCTTCATCAACCTGCGCATGGCAGGCCAGGGCAACGTGCTCTCATGACCAACGGACGGGCCCTGCTGCTGGCCCTAGGGGTATTTGGCTTGGGCGGTGGCGGTTATTGGCTTTTTCAGGCCGGAGGCTTTGAGGGCTTTTCTGCTGGTATCGCCGCCTCTGCCCTGCTGATGGTGCTGGTACTCGCCTGGACGGGCAGCTACCTATTTCGGGTGGTCACAGGCAAAATGACCTTTATCCAGCAGCGGCGCCAATACCGCGAGGCCTACGACGCCTTCACCACGGCAGCTCTGCAGCGCAAGTTTGACGCCCTCAGCCCCGAAGAGCAGGAGCGACTCCTGCGCGAAACGGGCCAGCTGCCAGAAGCTCCCCAGGGCGAGACATAGGCTCACTGGCCGAAGCCCTTATCGCTGCTGTGTCTGCCGCCCCTACCCAAATCCAGCAGCGTTTCATCTCCCTTCGCCAACAGGGACGTTGCGCCCTGATGCCGTTTTTGATGGCGGGCGATCCGGATCTGGCCCACACCCGGGCCAGCCTGCTGGCCCTGCAGGCCAATGGCGCCGACCTTGTGGAGCTCGGCATTCCTTACAGCGATCCCTTGGCCGATGGACCGGTGATCCAGGCCGCCGCCAGCCGAGCCCTGAAAGCTGGCACCACTCCAGCCGGGGTGCTGGAGATGCTCAGCTCCCTCAAGGGTGAACTGACCATGCCCGTGGTGCTGTTCACCTACAGCAACCCCTTGCTCAACCGCGGCATGGAGGCCTTCTGTGCCGCCGCCGCCACCGCCGGAGCCGCCGGCTTGGTGGTGCCCGACCTACCCCTTGAAGAGGCCGAGAAACTCTCAGCAATCGCAGCAGCTGCCGGCCTCGATCTGGTGCTGCTAGTGGCGCCCACCACGCCAGCCGAGCGCATGGGAAGAATCCATCAGGCAAGCCGCGGCTTCACCTACCTGGTGAGCGTCACCGGCGTGACCGGGGTGCGCACAAACCTTGAATCCCGGGTGGGCGATCTGGTGGGCCAGCTCAAGACCCTGGGAGATACGCCAATCGCCGTGGGCTTTGGCATTTCCGACCCCGAGCAAGCCCGTCAGGTGCGCGACTGGGGCGCCGATGGAGCAATTGTGGGTAGTGCCTTAGTGAAAGTGATGGCGGCCGCCCATGGCCAGCAGGGCGACGTTGCCGCCGCGGCCGGGCGCTTCTGCGCCGAGTTGCGGGCCGGGCTCGACGCTTAAGCCCCTCATGCTCTTTTCCCCCGCCTGCGAGCGCAACAAAGGGCCGATCCTGGCTGTGCTTAAAGAGTGGTTGCCGGCTCACGCCCAAGTACTTGAGATCGGCTCAGGCAGCGGCCAGCACGCAGCTTTCTTCTGCCAGCAGATCGCAGGCCTTACCTGGCAGACCAGTGAACGCCAAGAGAGCCTCACGGATCTGCAGGCCCAGCTGGAGGCCCTGAGCCCCACGCTGCCAGCCGCCATCGCCCTGGATGTCACGGACGCTGGGCAGTGGCCTTGCCAGAGCTTCGATGCTGTATTTAGTGCCAATACGGCTCACATAATGTCGGCCGCGGCCGTAACCCATCTATTAGCCGGAGCCTCGCGGGTGTTGCGGCCTAGCGGGCTGCTGCTGCTCTATGGCCCCTTCCAGTACGGCGGCATACACACTGCCGCCAGCAACGCCGCCTTCGACCAGCACCTGCGCAGTCTCGATCCAGCCATGGGGGTGCGTGATGCCATTGAGCTGGTGCAGCAAGGCCAAAACCTCGGTCTCGACCTCCTAGCCGATCTGCCCCTGCCGGCCAACAACCGAATGCTGGTGCTGGAGCGTCCTAAGCCCGCCAGCTGTAGCCACCAGGCGGCGTAGGCCGCTGAACAGGCGATCGAGGGCCTCAGCCAGATCCGCAGCGTCGAGCAGGCCGTAGCTGAGCCGCAACACCGGCCCAGCGTCGCTTGAATCCAGCCCGAAGCTGCCGCCGCTCAGGGTCGCCACCCGGTGCTCGAGCACCAGCCGCCGCATCAGCGTGTCCGCATCGAACGGCAACGGCACAGCAACTTGCAGCAGGGCGTAGAAGGCCCCATCGGGCTGGGCCAGCAAGCGCACCGGCAAGCCCTGGGCCTGCTGCTCTGCCACGGCAGCCAGCAGCTGCAGGCGCAGCTTCGCCAGGGCTGCGATCCGGGGCGCGCACCAGGCCGGACCGGCAGCTAGGGCGGCCCGGGCGGCGTGCTGGGTGAGTCGGGGCGGACAGATCAGCACCGTGTCCTGCACCTTCAACAAGGAAGGCAGCAGCGCCTGCGGTACGGCCATGTAGCCCAACCGCCAGCCCGCCAGGCCGTAGGCCTTCGAGAGCGAATGCAGCGACACGGTGTGGGCGGCGCTGCCCGGCAGGGAACCGGCGCTCCAGTGGGGCTCCTCGCCGTAAACGAACTGCTCGTAGGCCTCATCGCTGATGTGAAACAGGCCGTGCAACGCACAGAGCTGGTTGATCGCCGCCAACACCTGGGCCGGAATCACCACGCCGCTGGGGTTATTTGGCGACACGGTGACGATGGCCCTGGTGCGCGGGGTGATTGCCGCCGCCAGCCTCTCTGGATCGGGTATCAGGCCCGCCTGCACCGGGACTGGCACCGCACCGGCCAGCTGCACCGCCATCACGTGGTTGAAATAAAAGGGCACAGGCAGGATCACCTCGCTGGGTTCCCCTGGGGGGCCCGCTGCGATCACTTGAGCTACCGCGTTGAAAGCCATGTTGCTGCCGGCTGTGACCAGCAGCTCAGCCCCTGTGAGGTCGAGATCGTTCTGGTTGGTGAGCTTGGCGGTGATTGCCGCCAGCAGCTCTGGATCACCAAGGAGTGGCCCGTAACGGTGCAGCGCTGGCCCCCCGGTCGCCAGGGCCTCGGCCACGGCAAGGGCTACGCCTGGTGGCGGATCCCAGCCCACCATTCCCTGGGCCAGCGACAGGGTGCCGGGGGTCTGGTGCACCAGGGCAGCCAGCTCAGGAATGATTGGGCTGAGTACCTTCGCCAACCGCTGGCTTGGGCCCGGTAGGGGGTAAGCGGGATAGCTCACAGCCCTAAGACTCAAGGGTTGTATTTGGCAGTTGACTGCTTAACGCAGACGGACTTGGCCTGATCCAAGCTTTGGCCTTTGCTGTAGCCGTCGGCAATGCAGCCACAGGTCTCGTCGACCATGCCAGCAGGTGGTGTTTTGCCTGCCTTCTTGAATTCATCCTGCATGGCGCTGGAGCATTTGCCAACAATGATCTGCTTCATCATGTTGGCTTGGGCAGGAGCCGCGAAAAAGGCAGCGCTAGCAAGAACGAGAAAGGAGCGAAGCACGGGAATTTGGGATCTTAAGACACCCTTCTTAACACCCCTGATCGGCAACCAGAAAGCAGGTAACCCCGTAATGTCAGGCCCCGATAACTCCCAACATCATGCGCTTCGTGCTCTGGGGTACCTACTGCGATGACGCCCTCGAAAAGCGCGGCCCCTATCGGGAAGAGCACCTAGCCGGACTGCAGAGCCTTAAAGACGCCGGCACCCTGATCACCCTGGGCCCCACCGAAGGCAGCACCCATGTGTTCGGGATCTACGAGGCCGACAGCAAAGAGAAGGTTGAAGCCCTGGTCAAGGCAGATGTCTACTGGCGCAATGGCATCTGGACTGAGGTGCAGGTGTATCCCTGGATCCAGGCCTTCTGAAGCAAGTTCAGACCTTGGGCCAATCCAGCTGGGCCTGCAGCCACACGTAGCCCGCCACCGCCTCTGCTCCCCCTTCCCCAAGCACGGCTGCATAACCAGACATCTGGCCCTGGCCGGCGGCGGCAATTACGGCGATCCGCTCCGGACCATCGATGCCATTGCGCTCTAGGGCCGCCAGGTGCAAGTTTTTGCCGCGGCGAATGATATTGCCCCCGTTTACGTGGCAGCCAGCGCAATGGTTGGCAAATAGCTCTGCCCCATCCGCCGCAGGGGCAGCCCAAGACGGCTCTGCGCTGATGACCAGCGCCGCCATCACCACGGCTAACAACGCCAATCTGGCCAACCCCAACCCCCGCAACAGCTTCTGAAGCACCGTGGGAATCTTGCTATCGATGATTCCAGTGTGCGCCTGCAGGCGCTAAACAGGGTCTTACGCCGCCACCTGGGTCCTGGCTAGCCCCTTGCCACCCGTCACCCTGCTGCACAGCGCCGACTGGCAGATCGGCAAGCCCTATGCCCGGGTCAGCGATCCAGACAAACGCGCCCTGCTGCGCCAGGTGCGGCTCCAGGCAATCGGCCGTATCGCAACCCACGCCGCCGCCACAGCAGCTGACTTAGTAGTGGTAGCTGGGGATCTGTTCGACTCACCCACGCCTGGCGCAGCGGATGTAAGTGCCGTGTGTGCCGCCATCGGCACGATCCCTTGTGCCGTGCTGGTGATCCCCGGCAACCACGACCACGGTGCCCCAGGCAGCGTGTGGCATACGCCCTATTTCCAGGCGGAGCAGGGGCGCCGCGCCGCCAACCTGCAGGTGTTGCTGGAGGCCACACCCATCGAACTGGCAAGTGTGGTGGTGCTGCCCTGCCCGCTTCTGCGTCGCACTGATGCATGCGATCCCTGCGGCTGGCTCAACGGCCTCAACTGGAATGAGCTGCCTAAAAACAAGCCCCGGTTGGTGCTCGCCCATGGCTCGGTTCACGGCTTTGGTGCCACCGACCTTGATGCCGCTGGCGAGCCAGACGACGACAACCCCGGCGATGCCAGCAACCGTTTGCGGCTGGAGGGAGCCTGGTTGGAGCATGTTGACTATGTGGCCTTAGGCGACTGGCACGGCCTCAAACGGGTCTCCGAGAAGGTTTGGTACAGCGGCACCCCCGAAGCAGATCGCTTTCCCCGCAGCGCCGACTACCGCTGCGGCCAGGTGTTGCAGGTGCAGCTTGGGCGGGGCGTGGTGCCCCAGGTGAGCCCCTTGGCCACCGGAGCGCTGAACTGGCATCCCCTGCGCATCCAACTGCAGCAAGAGAGCGACCTTGAGCGACTCGAGGCCCAGCTGGAACGCCTGCTTGGCGGGCGCATCGGCAGCGACCTGCTGCTGCTGGAGGTAGGCGGCAGCCTCAGCCTGGCTGGCCATCGCCGCTACGCGGAACTGCTGGAGCGCCTAGATGCCCAGCTGCTGCGCCTGAAACTGCGTGGTCGCTGTGAAGCGGCGCCCGGAGATGCCGAACTAGCCGAGCTCACCCAGCGCCCCGGCGACCCCCTGGTTGCCCGGGTTGCCCAAGAGCTGCATCGCTGCCTTAAGGCCCCTGGCGACGCCGACCCCACGGTGTTGCGTCTAGCCCTCAGCGAGCTGCACCAGACCGTGGCCCAGTTGCAGGTCTAAATATGCGCCTGCTCCACGCCACCCTGCGCCAGGTGCGCCTGCACCAGCAGCTCGAGCTCCAGTTCGATCCCCGCTTCACCCTGCTGGGCGGCCCCAATGAGGCGGGCAAGAGCACGGTCGTGGAGGCCCTGCACAAGGTGCTGTTCCTCAAGGCCAGTGCCACGGGCCGGGCGGTAGACGAAATGCGCTCCCGCCTGCACAGCGGCCTGCCGGAGGTGGAGCTGAGCTTCGAGGCGGCCGGCGCCCGCTGGGAGCTACGCAAGCGCTTTTCCGGGGCAAGTGGCACCTGCCAGCTCAGTAGCGATGCGGGCCTGGCCCTGCGGGGGGCGGCGGCGGAGGAGCAGCTGGCCCGTCTACTGGGGGTGGATGGGCCAATCGAGGGCAGGCGCCACAGTCAGTTGCCGCTGCGCTGGGCCCACCTCTGGGTGCGCCAGGGGGAGGCCGGCACCAACCTGCTGGGCAGCCCCAGCGAGGCCTACGACGTTGAACAGCTGGTACAACAACTGCAGCAGCGGGGCGCGGCTGCCGCAGCCCTGGAATCCCCCCTCGACCGCCTGGTAAGCGAGCAGCTGCAGGCCCGGCTCGACCAGCAGTTCACGGCCACTGGCAAGGTGAAGGCTGGCTCCCCCCTGGCCGCTGCCCGCCAGCGCTGCTCAGACGCCCTACTGAACCTGGAGCAGGCCCAAGCCCTCCAAGCTGAGCTGGAAGCGGCCATGGAGCAGCTGCGCCAAATAGGTGAACGGTTGCAATTGATCGAAGCCCAGGAGCGGCCGCAGCTGCAGCGGGCTCTCCAGCTGGAGGCCCAGGTGCGGCTGCGGCGAGCCCAGATCGAACCCCTGCGCCAGCAACTGAGCAATCTTGAGCAGGCCCAGGCGCAGCTGCAAGCGGTGCAGCGGCAGCTGGGCGAGCTAGGAGCGCAGCAACAGGAATGGCAGCTGCAACGCAGCAGCCGGCAACAGCAATTCCGCAGCTTGGAAGCCAATTACCAAAGCTCAGACCAGGCCTGCCAGGAGCTGAAAAACCTGCAGCAGCAACAGGTCGAGCGTCTCGAACTGGCCCAGCAACTGCTCGATCTAGCCAACCTCGAGCGGGAGGCTCAGCAGCTCCTAGAGCATCAACAACAATTCCAACGGCTCCAGCTCCAGGCGGAACAGTGCAAGCAAAGCCTTGCCCAGCTGGCCCCAATCGATGTCGCCGCGGTGAAGGCCCTGCGACAGGCCGAACAGCAATGGGCCCAGGCCGAAGCCCGCAGCCAGGCCATGGCAACAGCGGTCAGCTTGATTGAGACAGATCAGCCCGTAAGCCTCGCCGGCCAGCCCCTATCCCCTGGGGAAACGGTTCAGCTCAATGGCAGCGCCGAGCTGGCGGTGGGCTGCGGGGTTCGGCTGCGCATCAGCCCTGGAGGAGGGGAGGCGACCGCCCAAGCTGCAGCGGCCCTGCAGCACAGCGGCGCGGCTCTGCGCGAGCTGCAGAGCGCCATTGGCGTGGCCAATAGCGAAGCGGCAGAAGTGATTGCCCAGCAGCGCCAGGCCCTGGAGCTCGAGCTGGCCAACCTGCGCCAAGCGGCCAGCGCCATCCCCTGGAGTCGCTTGGAAGAGCAGATCACCGCCCTCGAGCCGAGGCGTCAGCGCCTGCTCAGCCGGCTGGCACACCATCAATTGCAGCGCCAGAGCCTGGCCGAAAGCGGCGAGCTGCCCCAGGGGCGCGCGGAGCTCGAGGCCTGGATCGAGGAGCTGCGGCGACAAGCCAACGAGCTCAGTCAAAAGCAGCAGCAGGCCGAAGCCGGGCGCACAAGCTGGCGCCAGCAGCTCGAGCAGCAGCACCGAAGCAGCCAGGAACTGGAGCGAAACCTCGAGCAACTCACGGGCTCCCTGAGCACCTTGGCGGAACGCCAACTAGCCCTACAAGCCAGTCACGGTGATGCGCAGCAACTAACTGATGCGGTGAACAACAGCCGCCAGGCCCTGCTCATCCAAGAGGCGGAGTTGTCTGCCCTGGATAACGAACTGCTCGACAAGCTGCCAGCTGGCGGCGCCATCGAGCAGCGCCTACGCCTACTAGATAGCGAGAAAGACGCCCTGCTCACCAGCCGCGGCCAAAACGAGCAACGCTGCCTCACTCTTGGCTCGGATGATCCAGCGGCATTAGTGGAACATCGCCAGGCCGCCTGGGAGACGGCCCAGGCAGATCTGGAGGCACTAGAGCTCCAAACCCAGGCATTGCAGATGTTGCAGAACCTGTTTCACCAGACCCGCCAGGATTTCTCCCAGCGCTACAGCGAACCTCTGGAGCAGGCCATTGGGCCCTACCTCCACTACCTGCAAAGCGGCAGGCACCAGGCAAGCCTGGACTTTGACCCCAAAAGTGGGTTTGGCAATTTCGAACTTCAACAGGGCCAACACCGCTTTGGCTTCGAGCAGCTAAGTGGAGGCATGCGCGAACAATTAGCCGCCGCCCTGCGCTTGGCCATAGCGGAGGTGCTCCAACCCGCCTACGACGATTGCCTGCCGTTGATATTCGACGACGCCTTTGCCAACAGCGATCAACAGCGCCTGCAAGCGCTGCAGCTGATGCTGCGCCGAGGGGCCAACCACGGCATGCAACTGATCCTGCTGTCCTGCAACCCGAATGACTATCAGGCGCTGGCTGCCGAGCTTGGCAGTGAAATCGCCCTAGCCGCCTGACCAGAGAGTCGTGGGCGGCAAGACAAAAAAACCCCGGACCAGCCGGGGGAAACAATTAACAGATGCTTAAGCAGCGTCAAATGGGGACGCGGCTATCACTCTTCGTCTTCGTCGGTGGCACCGGCGGGAATCAGGCGAATCTGCTTGCGGCCGAGCTTGATCTCGAACTCATCGCCGGGCTTGAGATCAAGCAGTGCCGTGTAGGCCTTGCCGATCAGCAGGTTGCCGTTGCCTTGCACGGTAGCGATGTAGCTGAGTTTGCGGCCGCCCTTGCCAACCTTGCCAGCACCGCCAAGCTCAACGCCCTTGGCTTCAAGCAGGGCCTCATAGAAGGCAGTGAAATTAAGGCGCTCGCCGCCATCCTTCTTATTGGAGACATAGCCGCAGACCCGGACGATCTCCGACTTACCCACATCGCCAAGCTCTTTGACCTTGGCAAGCAGTTCTGATCCTGTGAGCATCGATTTAGGGGATTGGTGGGTGAATTGGCGGGGCTTAAGAGGTTTGCCCCTGGGAATTACATTCAGAATTTACACCATTAACTGCAGCTGCCAAGCTTTGCCAGGCAATTCAATGCCTAAACATTCAGCCCATTTCGATGCTGGCTGGCAGCGGTGATAGAAAGCAGGCTGAACCCAGCAACGGGATGGAAAACCTGCGGGTGCTGCATCCCGTCGATCTGGATCAAGTAGCAGCGGTGTATCACGACGCCGTGATCAGCCAGGCGAAAGGCCTCTATAGCCAAGCTCAGATTGCGGCATGGGCCAACCATGCCCACACCAGCAATGCTGTTCGCGAAGCCCTGCATAGGGGCTATGGCCTAGCCAGCTGCGCAGCCAACAACCAAAACATTATTGAAGCTTTTGGGGTGCTGGATCCGCCGCAACGGCTATCGCTTCTCTATTGCCGCGGCAGAGCCTCCCGGCAGGGAAGGGGCCGCCTAATCCTGCAGTCCCTTGAAAGCCACGCCTGGCAACAGGGGTGCCGCCAATTGCACACCGAGGCGAGCCAGCTTTCTAAGCCGCTTTTGCTCCAGCTCGGCTGGCAGATCGAAGCCGAAGAGAAGGTGATATTTGCTGGGGAATCCTTCCAGCGATGGCGGATGATCAAAGACCTGAGCCAGCAAAACGAACGGGGCCGCGATGGCTGAAGCCCAATTGCAGCAATTTCTCGAGAAGGTTCGCCAGCTGAATGCCTTCGTGGCCCTCAGCGAGGCCGAGCCATCCCTGCGCCAGGCCCTGCGGGACTGCAGCAATCACCACGCGGTTGTGGAACTAGCCCGCAGCAGGGGCTTCGAGATCGGCCGGCGCTGGGGTGAAACCGATCCCCCCCGTAAATCTGAAGCCAATCTCTTAGCTACTCCCTGCCCTCTTGAGGGACAGGAAATCAGCGTCGTATTAGTGGATCAAAAAAACTGGCGACTTGAGCGGATCCACTCCTGCCTTGCAGCCAGCCCTGAGGGTTTTTGGTACGACCAAGAGGATCACGAGTGGGTAACCCTGCTCCAAGGCAGCGCCCTACTTGAGTTCGACGGTGAGACGGTGCCTGTAGAGCTCTGCCGAGGTGACAGCCTGCTGATTCCAGCCCACCAACGGCACAGGCTGCTCGCTACGGATCCTGCTCCGGGGACCGTATGGCTGGCCCTGTTCTGGCGGGAGGCTGGCGAATGTTGACGCTGCGAACCAGCCAGAACGCCGCCGCTAGGGCGAGCACCGCAATACCTAGCCCGCCGAGAAGCTCGGGCTTGTTTTCGGCCCCGGGGGGCAGCACGATCACCTTGCGAGCTACAGCGGTCATGGCTGTGAGCAACACCAGCTCGATCTGCACCACATGACGGCGCAGATAGGAGGTCACGTTTTGGAGCACCTCCACCGCAATTAGCAGGGTGAGCAGATCGCCCAAGACCGCATTTATCTTGCTGCCAAGCCAGGGCGTATCTGGCTGGAGCACAGCCGCGGTTACACCGATCGTTAACTGCACGGTGCCAGCTACCAACACCACCAGCAACACGAGGCCAAGCAGCTTGGCCAGGGATTGCTCGCTGCGATCGATCAGCTCGAGATAGGTGGCGTCTTGCCAGAGCCGGCGCAGTTTTTTGATCACAGTCTCCAATTAATTCTTGAACTGCTCATAGATAGGTCGGGCTTGGGTGTCGCTGGGGGAGCTTTCCAGCTGGGTGTCACAAGTGATGGATCCATCCGCTGCTGTGACGCAATTTTTGGGCTTGACCTTGGTGGATGGCCCCACGGAGCTGCCAGGGCCCAAAAGAAAACTTTCAGACTGGGCCAAGGCTGGAGCCATGGCGAGCAAGGTGCTGGCGGCAAGGGTTGCCAAAGAAACGCCTGGGAGCTGCATCGAAGCAATAGCTGTTATTTCGCCACTCTGAACGGCCATGCTCAGGTTTGCTGGTCTTGGCGAATTTCCTGCAACAGCAGATCTAGCTGCCCCAGCGAAGCCTCCAACCCCAGCCGACCCGCACCCTCGCTCTGGCCCGCTCCATCTTCGTTTTGCCAGAGCTCCTCAACGCCACACAGCTGCTTGGCGAGGCCAGGCAACCCGTCGCGGTTGTGAGTGCGTTGCAGCACCTCAAGCAGGACGGGCATCCGAATCGAAGCAGCTTGCAGAGCGCGCCTGAGATCCGCCTGGGTGCGTCCGGTGTGGCGCAGCCAGTCTTTGAGAAAGCTCTGCAGATCATCGAGCTCTGCATCTGTGAGGCTGGCCATCGCTATCAGCGGTTCAGGGGAAACCATTGATCCAGTCTGCGCTGGGCCCGCAACTGCACCGCCGGGGTGCGATGGCGACTGCACAAACCAAGCAACGCCGTAACGGCCACAAGATCATCGCTGAAGCCCGCCGCCGGAATGAAATCTGGAATCAGATCTAAGGGCACCAGCAGGTAGGTGAGCGCGGCCAGCACGGTGAGCTTGGCTGGTGCAGGGGTCTGGGGGTCAAGCAACAGCTCCAGACATTCCAGGGCCGGCCTGGCCAGGGTGCGGCCAGCCCGGCGCAACAACTTGAGCAACACCACCTCATTCACCTCGGTGCTCTCCAACACCTGGGCATCAACGACGGGAGCATCCGTTGCGGAAGCATCCCCTGAGGTCGGATCTACGAACTCGGTCACGGCAGCACTGCAGCCAACTTGCTCATTCAAGGAGCAAACGACAGCTACTCGGCTTCCACCAAACCGCTATCGATGCCGGTTTTCCGCAATTTGCGCAGGGCCCGCTGCAGCACCTGGCGGCAATACTCCCGGCTGCAATCGAGCTGGCGGGCCACTTCAGCCAGGGTCCGCCATTCGTGGCTGCTATCGAGACCGAAGCGCTGCATCACCACCGTGAGCTCCTTGGGGGTGAGGTTGGCGCATTCGAGCAGGGTCCACACCGCGGCCGTGCGCTCGGCAAGCTCAACGCGCTCCATCGGCGGCAGCTCCGGGCTGGGCAACACATCAACCAGCTCAAAGGGATCAGACTTCGATTTCACCACCCCCTGCAGGCTCACGGTGATGCTGCGTAGTTCGCAGCCCAGCAAATCATCCACTGCCGCCTGGGGCAGATGCATCATCTGGGCCAACTGGGCTGGCCTAGGTGCAACTCCGTTGGCCTGGAGATAGCGAGCTTTGGCAGCCCGCAATTTTGTGAGCTTTTCATTCACATTGACGGGAATGCGAATGGTGCGGCTCTGGGTGGATAGGGCGCGGGTTAGACCCTGTCGAATCCACCAATAGGCGTAAGTACTAAAGCGATGCCCGCGGCTGGGATCGTATTTCTCCACGGCGCGAGTGAGACCAAGGGTGCCCTCCTGGATTAGGTCCAGCAGCTCTAGGCCCTTGTTCTGGTAGCGCTTGGCCAGGTTGACCACCAGCCGCAGGTTGGCCGTGATCATTTGGTTTTTGGCCAGCTCACCGGCTTTGAGGGTGCAGCGCTCCAGATCATTGAAGTCGCAAGCAGGTCCCGAGCCACCGGCATCACGGCAGCGCTCCTGCAAAAGGGCCATGGCCTGCACCTTGCGACCCAAGGTGAGCTCCTGCTCGGGTGTCAACAACTGATGACGGCCAATTTCACCTAAAAAGACGCTCAAGGAGCTCGCCATAGATCACCTAAGCAATGAATTGAACCTAAGGGCAATCAGCAAGCACAAACGGACTAACAAAAAAGCTTCCGACTTTCAAAATTCCCCTCAATTCCCGTGCTTGTTCAACTTTCACAATGGCTGCTGATTTCAGCTCCCTGTTGGGCAGGGCAGCAGGCCAGCTGACCGGCCGGTTACGGTTGCCAAGATTTGCCTACTACATATGCCTGGCTTGGCTGCCATCCCCCCTGAAGTGCTCTCCCGCGCTGGGGTGGCCTACGTGCACTACGTGAGCTTCATGCTCTGTTTTGGCGCCTTGGTGCTTGAGCGGCGCTTGATCAAGCCAAATCCAAACAAGGCCGATGCCACCTTGATGGTGATCACCGATGTGGTGTATGGCCTGGCAGCCCTTGCCCTGCTTGTGAGCGGGATTCTGCGGGTTCTGTACTTCGGCCAGGGAAGCGAGTTTTATACGGAGAACCCCCTGTTCTGGTGGAAGGTTGGGCTCTATCTAGGGGTGGGAGGGCTGTCGCTGTACCCCACCATCACCTACATCCTCTGGGCCATCCCGCTGCGCAAGGGCGAGCTGCCCCAAGTAAGCGAAGCTCTCGCCACCCGTCTGGGCTGGATTCTCAATATTGAGTTGGTGGGCTTTGCCCTTGTGCCCCTACTAGCCACCTTGATGGCCCGCGGCGTCGGCCTGCCTGCCTGATGCTGCGGCGATTGAGCCGGCGATTAAATCGAGCGAGCCTCCCGGCTTGCGGCCTGGTGCTTGCTCTGGCGCTTTTTCCAGCCAGGGCATTGACAGCCGAAGCAGCTGGGGGTGATTACCGCCAGCTGCTGGTTCCCACACCCCACGGCTGGCCCAAGCGTCAAAGTTGGTGCGTGTGGATCGAGCCCGCCGCAGCCGACGGGCCTGCCGCCCGCTGGGATCAGCTTTGGCTGCAAGCCGTGGAAGCGGCGCTGGCAAGCTGGGCTGAATTGGTCACGATTCACCGCAGCGAAAGCAGGGAATCAGCCCAAGTACAGATATTGAGGCGCCGGCCACCTCTGCAGCGGGGCCGGGCCAGCCATGGCCGAGCCGAGCTAGCTCTGGCGACGAACAAGCCAGGCGACCCCCCAAAAATCGAACCGCGGGTACTGGTGAGCATCAGCCCTGGGCAGCGACCGGACGCCATCCAGGCCACGGCCCTGCACGAACTTGGCCACGCCTTCGGGATGTGGGGACACAGTGATCAGCCCCAAGACGCCATGGCGGGCGTGCCCGGGCCAACCCCCGTGCTGCAACTCACGGCCCGGGATCGGGCCACTTTTATGTGGCTGCAACAGCAGCCCGGTCTTCCAGGCAGTGACTCAACTGCAGCCGGGGACCAGGTCGGCTGCCATTAATTGCGCAATGTTGCGCATTGTCAAGTTGTCTGATAATCCAACGAATCTTTTAAAGAGCGCTTGAAAAAACTTATACGTTGCTCGCCTTGAGGATTTTTCAGCCCTGTGCCCTTGCCCGTTCTGGCCACCAAGCCACTCACCAACAGCGCTCGTGTCAGCAGCTTTCTGGCCGCCGGTGAGGAAAGCCCCCGCCAGATCGACACCACTTGCCTGGTGCGGGATCCGGCAGCCACCGATGCTGTGATTGAGCAGGCCTACCGTCAGATCTACTTTCACGCCTTCAAAGTGGACCGTGATGCGGTGCTGGAATCCCAGCTGCGCTCCGGTCAGATCAGCACCCGCGACTTCATCCGCCAACTCCTGCTCTCGGAGAAGTTTCAGAGGGATTTTTATCGCTGCAATAGCAATTACAGGGTGGTGGAACAGGTGGTGGGTCGGGTATTTGGCCGACCGGTGCATGGCCAAGCTGAACAGATCGCCTGGTCGATCGTGATCGCCGAGCAGGGTCTGCCCAAGTTTGTTGACGCGCTACTAAATTCCGACGAATACCGCGACAACTTCGGCGACAACCTGGTGCCTTTTCAGCGCTCGCGGGTACTTCCCGGCCAGGACGTAGGCACCATGCCCTTCAACCAGCAAGCCCCCCGATACGACTCCTACTGGCGTGAGGCAATGGCCAGGCGCGCGCCCACTGGAGGATTAAACCCCTGGACAGACGGCGGCGGCTGGGCCCGCCCAGCCTGGCTGGAAGGCCAGCCCACACCAAGGGTCCAAGCTATCTGGCAATACACCGTGGCAACTGGAGGCTTCGTGCTTACCGGCCTGGTGATCTGGATTGCTGCGGCCATGCTCAGCACAGGCTGAGGCGGCCCTCAGTCCCGCCGGGGCGCGCCGCGGCGGGCGGCCAGCACCTGCTGCACCTGCCGCCAGCTGACTCCGTGGTGGGCAAGGGCTACCTGCAGGTGGAAGACGATATCGGCCGCTTCAGCGGCGATCTCGGCGGCGTTGTCGTCCTTGCAGGCCATCACGAATTCGGCGCTCTCCTCCCCGATCTTCTTGAGGATGCGGTTGTCGCCCCCCTCCAACAATTTGTTGGTGTAGCTGCCGGGCTCGGGAAGGTCGCGCCGCCCTTCGATCACCCGCATTAGTTCGGTGCAAACATCTGCCGGCGGCTGAGCGGCCGATGGCCCCCCGGCCGTGGGCTCGGGACCGTTGTCGTAAAAGCAGCTGCGGGCACCGGTGTGGCAGGCCACATCGCCGCTCTGCTCAATGCTGAGCAGCAGCACGTCAGCGTCACAGTCGTAACGCAGGCCCTTGAGCTGCTGGATATGGCCGCTGGTAGCCCCCTTATGCCATAGCTCCTGGCGCGAGCGGCTCCAGTAGTGCACCTCGCCGCTGGCGAGGGTGCGCTCGATCGCCTCCTGGTTCATCCAGGCCACCATCAACACGGCGCCATCGAGCCAGTCCTGGGCGACCGCGGGGATCAAACCAGCTTCGTTGAAGCGCAAGGCCCCAATGAATTGAGGGTCTGGGGGCTGAAATACTGCTGACAAGGCCCTTGCGCTGCTGCTGTCCCGATCCTGACCCATGCCCACTCCGGCCTACAGCTGCAGTAAAACCTTCAGCGGTTATCCCTGTTGCCATCGCCAATGGCGCCACCAGGGCCACTGCCGCTTCGTGCATGGTTACAGCCGCAGTTTTAGCTTCTGGTTTCGGGCCAATGAACTCGACGACTGTGGATTTGTGGTGGATTTCTCCAGCCTGAAAGAGCTCGAAGCCCGGCTGGCAGATCAATTCGACCACACCTTTCTGGCCAATGCCGATGACCCCCTCCTCTCCACCTGGCGCCAGCTGCACGACCAGGGCGCCCTCGACCTGCGCGTGATGGCCAATGTGGGCATGGAGGCCAGCGCGGAGCTGGTGTGGGGCTGGGCAAACGAACTGCTGCACGGCCGCGACAGCGGCCGCAGCTGCTGCTGGAAGGTGGAGGCGAGGGAAAACGAGAAAAATGCCGCCTGTTTTGAAGCCCTTCCCGGGTGGTTCAAACCCTGACATCAAGCCAGCAACGACTGGGCCAGGGGCGCGGGGCTCCTATCTTGCGCCTCAATGAACCGCCACCGCCCGATGGGCCGCTTGCTCCAACTGCTGACCGCTGCCCTGATGCTGCCCGCTGCCGCCCTGGCTCAGACCAGCCCAGGTGGAGGTGGGGTTCAGGCGCTATATCCCAGCAAGGCCGCGGCCGAAAAAGCCGCTAAACATTTCCACTGCACCGGAGCGCACCAGATGGGCGATAAATGGATGCCCTGCGCCAAACATGGCGATGGCCATGGCAGCCATACGCCGGCTCATTAATGCCCAAGTGCGGCGACAAACCCAAGCTGCTGGCCATCGGCATCGCACCCCTGGGCATCATCTCGATCGGCATCGTGCCAATGGGGGTCGTGAGCATTGGGGTGGTGCCGATGGGCGTGCTGAGCCTCGGTGCCGTGGGCATGGGGGTGATCAATATCTGCGTGGTGGGCATGGGCATCGTGGTGGCTGGCGTCAATGTGATGGGTATCTGGAACCCCGGAGCCAGCACCCCCCACCAGCACCACCAAGCGGCCACCGGAACCCATACCCCAAATATCTACGCCTACCCAAGCAAGCAGGAAGCCCTGATCAAAGCCAAACAGCTGGGCTGCAACGGCGTCCATGCGATGGGTTCGATGTGGATGCCCTGCGCCACCCATCCCGAGCTCGAGCCACCCCCAGCTGCGCAAAGCCAAAGGCCCTGAATCAGCGTCCATGATGGCCATCCCTGCGGGTTGCTCTTGGCACAGCTGGCCACCGCCTGGGCAATTTTTCAGGGTTTGCTGCTCGAAGCCCTGCCGTTTCTGCTGATTGGCGTCGGTATCGCCAGCCTGGCCCGCTGGCTGGCCCCTGGAGGTGCCTGGCTGCGGCAGTTGCCCGCCCACCCCCTGCTCGGGCCCCTCACCGGTGCCGCCCTTGGCTTTGCCCTACCCGCTTGTGAATGCGGCAACGTGCCGGTGGCACGGCGGCTGCTGGCCGGTGGTGCCCCGGTTGGCACGGCCCTGGGCTTTTTGTTTGCCGCGCCGGTGCTGAATCCAATTGTGCTGGCCAGCACCTGGGCAGCCTTCCCCAACCAGCCCTGGCTGCTGGCGGCCCGCCCCGGAGCAGCCCTGCTGCTGGCGGTGCTGCTGGCCACGGTGCTGCGCCTGCTGCCCGAGGCCGAATTACTAGATCCAGTGCTGCTCGAAGAACGGCGGCTGAGCCAGCCCTTGGCCCAGGTGGGGCTGCTGGAGCGTCGCAGCGGGCTTGTGGGTGCCATCGGCGCCAAGGTGCAGCCCGCCCAGGTAGCGCGGCCGCCCTTGCAGGAGGTGCTCCAGCACGGCAGCCGCGAATTTCTCGATCTGGCCGCCCTGCTGGTGCTGGGTTGTGCCATCGCCGCCACGGTGCAAACCTTGCTGCCGCGCAGCTGGCTGCTGGCGGTGGGGGGAGCACCAACCATCTCTGTGCTGAGCCTGATGCTGCTGGCGGTGGTGGTTTCGGTTTGCTCCAGCGTCGATGCCTTCCTCGCCTTGGGCTTCGCTGCCCAGGTAACCCCGGGAGCGCTGCTGGCCTTTCTGGTGCTGGGCCCGGTGGTCGACCTGAAGCTGCTGGGACTGTTCCGGGTGCTGTTTAAGCCCAAGGCCATCGCCCTCACCAGTGCCGCCGCAGCGGTGGCCGTGCTGGTGCTGGGGCAATGGGTCAATTTGCTGCTGCTGTGATGCGCGCCTTCGCCCTGGGGCTCTGGGGAGCCGTGCTGCTGCAAAGCAGCCTCAGCGGCAGGCTGGATCTCTTGCTCAGCGGCGTTTTCCACCCACTGGTGGCGCTGAGCGGTGTGGCATTGCTGCTGCTGGCGGGCCTGCTGCTGGCTGAACTGGCGCTAAGGGGCCGGGAAAGTCCAGCCCCATCGCGACGCCAAGCCATCCCCAAAACCTGGTGGCTGAGCGCCGCAGTGGCTTTGCTGGTGTTGGCGATTCCCCCCAACCCCTCCTTCAGCACCCTGGCCGCCAACCGGCCCGCCGAGCTGGGCGATGAGACTGAGCTGAGCTTCGTGCTGCCGCCAGCCCAGCGCAGCCTCACCGATTGGGTGCGCTTGCTGCGCAGCCAACCCGACCCCAGCCTCTACGCGGGTGATCCCGTGCGGATCAGCGGCTTTGTCTTGCCCCAGCCAGGTGAGCCCCCCCAGCTGGCCAGGCTGCTGGTGCGCTGTTGCCTCGCCGATGCCACCCCGGTGGGCCTGCCGGTGCGCTGGCCGGCCGGCCGGCAGCCCCGGGCGGATCAATGGCTGGCGGTGGAAGGCACCATGGCTATTGAAGAAGGCAACGGCCAGAGCCGCAGCGTGGTGGTAGCGCAGCGAATCACTCCGATTGCCCGGCCCAAGCGCCCCCTGGAACCATGACGGCAACGGGGCAACGGATCACGTTGGTGCTGGCGGCAGGAGTCGCCCTGGCCTTGCTGCAGCAACAACTACTGCTACGACGCCCACCACGGCTGCTGGAGCTGGAGTCAAGCAGCGCCAGCTCCGGTCCAGCAGCCCTAGACCTGCGCTTCAGCCGACCGATGAGCAGATCCAGCCTGGTGGG
This sequence comes from Cyanobium sp. BA5m-10, assembly GCF_024346255.1. NCBI lineage: Bacteria > Bacillati > Cyanobacteriota > Cyanophyceae > Synechococcales > Prochlorococcaceae > Cyanobium > Cyanobium sp. BA5m-10. The sequence continues at coordinate 69,468 of NZ_JAGQCP010000001.1, forward strand.
CTCCAGCAGCCTGCAGCCCCAGCTGGCCTGGATGTGGCTGGGGGAAAGCAACCCCCTGCGCCTGCTGCTGCTTCCAGGCCAAACCATCCCCGGACCATTGCGGTTGCTGCTGGCAGGGGTCGACCGCCGCAACCTGCCCCTGGGCCGCCAGCAGTGGCTCTGGGACCCCCGGCCGCGCTTGCTGGCGGTGGTGCCCGTGGCCGGCGGCGAACAGCTGCAGCTGCAACGGCGCGATGGCAGCTGGCAGGCGCTAACCCCGGTGTGGCCGCAGCTGGCCCAAGTGCAGCCCCTCGGCAACGGTGCCGGTGTGGCCGTGCTCAGTGGTGATGGCATGGGCAGCCACCGTCTCTGGCTGCTGCCGCTGCAGCAACACAACCTGGTGCGCGAACCGCGGCGCCTCTCGGAACCGGTGGCGGGTGGGCTTCAACCCCTAGACGACGCAGCCCTGCTGTTTGCCCACCTGAGTAGCAACCGACGCGGCGACCTGCTGGTGCAATCGTCCACCACCGCCCTGGATCCGGGGAGCACCAGCGTGCGTACCGCCCAGGGGCGCCAATGGCCCCTGCCCCACTCTGCTTCTGGCCCCATGCAGCTGATCCCCGAGGGAGGCGGGGTGGTGGTGCCTGAACTGGAAGGCCTCACCCTGCACAACCTGCCGGGCCAGCCCCGCCGGCGCCAGCTGCTGCCCGGCAGTAGGGAGCTCAGCAGTTTCTGCCCCGTGAGCGGCCGCGCCCTACTTGTGCGGCACTGGCCCGACTACCGGCGCTCCCTAGAGCTGGTGGAGCCGGGTCAACCGCCGCGGCAGCTTTGGATCGGCAGCGAAGCCGTCCTGGCCAGCGCCTGCGACCGGGGTGGGGATCGGGTCTGGCTGGTAGTGAGCAACTGGGCGCAGGGATCCCAGCCCCTGATGCTGGCCCTCGATCGCCGCGGCCAACTGCTCAAGCAACGCTCCTTGAAGGGCTGGGAGGTGGAGCCGGCAGCGCCGATGTTGTTTGATCCCACCCGCCAGCAGCTGCTGCTCACCCTGCGCTCAGGCAGCCACGCCAAGCCGGTGCTGGTGGATGGCAGCAGCCTCAGCCTGCAACCCCTGGCCAAGCCGGTGCGCCTGGCCCTGTGGCTACCCGCTGGCTGATAGGCGCCGGTGCTGCAGTGAGGCCAGGGGCAGCAGGCCCATGCACAGCACCCCGATCAAGGGACCGGGCGGCAGGTTCACAGCTGGCTGGATCGCCAACAGAAAGCCGCCACCGCTGATCCCCATACCCACCAGGGCTGAGCGCCAGAGGGCTCGGCGCAGGCTGGCGGCTCCAGCCAAAGCCACTAGGGCCGGAGCACCCATCAAGGCAATCACCAGCACCACCCCCACGGCGGTCATGGCGCTCACCACCGTGAAGGCCGTCACCAGGGTGAGCAGTAGCCGCAGCCGCTGCACCGGCAAACCAGCACTGGCGGCGCCGAGGGGATCCACCCCCAGATACACGTAGTGGTGATAGCGCCAGGCGAGCAGCAGCAGCACTGCCACCAGGGCCAGCAGGCTGCGCAGCAGGTCGGCAGGAGCGGCGGCCAGCAGATCGCCAAACAGCACCGCCTCCAGATCGACCCGGATGTGCAGCAGGGGAATCAACAGCACCCCTAAACCGAGAAAGCCAGCCAGCACGGTGTTGAGCACCGCCTCATCGCCCCCTTCCCCAGAACGATCACCACGGCTGAGCCGCTCCGCCAACAGGGCACCGGCTAGGCCGCTGATCACCCCACCGAGGCCCGGATCAAGCCGCAGGGCCAGCGCCAGGGCCAAACCCGGCAACACCGCGTGCGACACGAGATTGGCCAGGAACAGGCGCCGCTGCACCAGCAGCAAGGTGCCGGCCAATGGGCAGAGGCCGCCGATCACCAGCGCCAGCACCAGGGGCAGCAGCCACCAAAGAGTCTCCATAGGATCAGCGAACTACGCCCCAGCCACTCTGGCCATGCCCACCCAGGTTGCCGCGTCAAGCGACCGCCAGCAGCTACTGCTTACGGCGTTGCGCCAAGCCGACCGGGAACTCTCCGGCCAGGACCTGCACGCCCTGCTGCGCCAAGGCTCCCAGCCCATGGGGCTGGCTACGGTTTACCGCCACCTGCGCCAGCTGCAGCAGCGGGGCTGGATCCGCTGCCGCCACCTGCCCAGCGGCGAGGCTCTGTTCGCCCCCACAGAGCGCGACGAACACCACCTCACCTGTGTCGACTGCGGCGCCACGGTGGTTCTTAATAACTGCCCCATGCACGACGTGCACCTAGACGGCGGCCAGAGCGCAGGCTTCCAGCTGCTATTTCACACCCTGGAATTTTTCGGGCTCTGCGGAAGCTGTCAACAGCGCCAGGCCAGCTAGCAGCAGCAGGCCATCAACCGCAGCAGTGGTTGCCTACCCGCAGGTCGCCGAGGGCCTGGCGCACTTGCTGGGGGCTGCCGTCGGCGAGCAGGGAGCGATCGAGCACCAGCACCCGGTCGTAGGCGTCGAGGTCGCGGCCCCAGTCGTGGCTGCTCACCAGCAGGGTGAGACCGGCATCGCGCAGCTGGCCCATCACCTTGAGCAGCTGGGTGCGTGAAGGGGGGTCGATGGCAGCGCAGGGCTCATCCAGCAGCAGCAGCCTGGCTGGCTGCACCAGGGTGCGGGCCAGCAGGGCTCGCTGCTGCTGGCCACCGGACAACTGATCCAGGCGCCGGCCCGCCAACCCAGCCAGGCCCACCCGCTGCAGGGCGGCTTCCACATCGCAGCAGCCAGGACGCTTGGCGGCCATCCGCCCCAGGGCCACCAACTCCCGCACAGTGATCGGAAAGTGCCAGGCGATCTCCCCCCGCTGGGGCATCAGGGCCAACTGCTGCCGCGCCAGGGCCAAGGTGAGGGGCACCCCATCGAGCCGGATCGAACCGCTCTCGATTGGCAGCTGACCCTCAATGGCCTGCAGGAGGGTGCTTTTGCCAGCGCCGTTGGGGCCCACCAGGGCGGTGAGCGTGCCGGGCTCGAGCTCAAAAGCCACACCGTCGAGAGCCAGCTCGCCGCCGCGGCGCACCCGCAGCTCACTCACCTCAAGCGACACGCAACACCATCAGGGCAACCGCAAACCTAACGACGGTCGAGCACCAGCACCCGCGCTCCCAGCACAGCAAATACCGACACCGCCGCCGTGACCCCGAGGTCTCCGCCGATCCCCGCCAATCGCGGAGCGAAGCTGAAGCTCAGCAGGGCGAACAGCAGACCCATCGCCAGCAGCAGGGGCACCGGGCGCGGGGCGAGCTGCTCTGGAGCTGTCATGCCGACGAAACTGGCGCCCAGCCAGGCATCACTCAGGGGCACCGGCTCCAGCTGGAGGGCAGCTGGCAGAGCCCCCAGCAGGATGGCCAGCAGCATCGAGGGCAGGGCCGAGCCGAGCACCACACCCAGGCCCAAGCGGTAGCTGAGGGCGTGGGTCACCAGCGGGGACAGCAGTGACAGGATCAGCACCAAGCTGCGCTCGACGGCAGTGAAGGGATGCAGGCTGGCGCCCGAGCCCATCGCGCCAGCAGCCACGGCCAGGCCCATGACGCCAACCACCCCCAGGAATGCGGTGGTGCCAAGCTTGCCGCCGATGCCGCTCCAGCTGTCGCTCAGAACCGACAACACCAGCCCAGCTAGGCCCCCTGCCAGAACAACCCAGGCCGGATGGCCCAGCACCAGCTGGGAGGTCATGCCGGCAAAGGCTCCGCAATACACCGGGGCTGCCACCCCTTGCCAGCGGTGCCTGGATCGGCCTGCCGCCTCCAGCGCTCCACCGGCCGCCCCAACCAGGGCGGTGGCCAGCACCACCGAGGCAGAGGCGCCGCGCGTCAGGGCCAGCACCCCGAGGGCGGCCAGGGCCGCCAGGGCCACTGCTGGCCACTGAACCCTGCCGGCAGGGCCATGGCCGGCATGCCGCAGAAAACCAACCAGCACCAACACGCCCAGCAGAGCCCACACCAGCAGCAGAGCCACGGGCGCCCCCAGCACAAAGCCATCCAGATAGAAAACGAGCAGCACTCCGGCCATCAGCAAGGCGTGGGGCCTGGTCATGGCGGGGGGAACGCAAACCCGTCGATTCTGCGTGGCCCACCGTCCCCGCACCTTCAACAGCCACCCATGCACCATCAGCAGCCACCCCAGCACCAGCCGCGGGCAGCCGGTACAACTTGAGAACCATTATCATTTTATTATTCAACAAACTTTGGGCCTGGCTGGTCTGTCTCTGTGACGCACCGATCTCACACGCCACTCCGCCTCACCGTTGCTCTGGCGCTGCCTCTGGCCGGGGCTCTGGCCCTGGCCGTCTGCGGATCCACCCCACCCGCCGAAGTGATCGCCGGCGATGGCGTGCTCTGTGACATCACCCAGCGCCTAGCCGCAGACGACCTGCGGGTGCGCTGCCTCCTGCAACCGGGAGATGACCCGCACCAGTTCCGGCTGACACCGCAGCAGAGCCGCGACCTCAGCCAGGCCCAGCTGGTGCTGATCAATGGGTATGGACTCACCCCCTCCTTGGCCGAGCAAAGCAAGGCGGTGGCGGTGGCCGAGCGGGCCGTCCCGGGGAGCCCCGAACTCAAAGTGCTGCAGGACAGCCAAGGCGACCACCAGGAGGAAGGGCACGCCGCTGGCCACGCCCACGCCGATCTCCACGATCACGGCGATCGGGATCCCCACGTTTGGCACGACCCCGGCCAGGCCAGCGCCATGGTGCAGCTGGTGGCCAAGCAGCTCGAGCAGCTCAAACCCGCTGCCAGCCCCCGCATCACCGCCCGGGCCAGGGCGATGACAACCGTGCTCGGCCAGCTCGACCGCTGGAACCGCCAACAGTTTTCCACCATCCCCGTGGCCCGGCCCCTGGCCAGCGGGCATCGCGCCTTCGCCAGCCTGGCGCGGGCCTACGGGCTCCAGGAGCTGCCCCTTGTCGACTCCATGAGCAGCAGCGACAACCTGCGGCCCCAGGCCTTCCAGTCCGTGGTGCAGCAGCTCAAGCAGGAGCAGGTTCCGATGCTGTTCAGCGAACAACTGCCGCCCAGCAAGGCCCTGCAGCGCATCAGCTCCCTCAGCGGCGTTCCCCTTTCAGCCGAGCCCTTGGTGGCCGACGGCCTGGCTCCAGCTGGCGATGGCTCCGCCAGCAGCCTGGTGGCCACCCTCAGCGCCAACACATGCCTGATCGTGAACGGCCTTCAGGGCGGATGTTGCCGGGCCAGCCAACAGGCCCTGATCCAAAGCTGGCAGGCGATTCACTGAAACAAGGGGACAACAAGGGCGGAAGCGCGGATCGCGACCGGATCGCGACTTGATCAAAACATGAATGAGAACCGTTATCATCCCTGGAACGCCCCTCGTGGCGGGTCCGCAAGCCTGGGTGATCAACGGAATGGCATCGATCCGACAACTAATGGCTGCACCGGCAGTCCTGGGCCTACTGACGCCTAACGCGGCTGCAGCAGCCGAGCTCAACCTTGAGCGCGTCAACCATTACGCGCGCAGCCAGGAGCAAGTGAGCAGCATCAGCCAATTCACCGATCTGCGCCCGAGCGACTGGGCGTACCAGGCCCTCAGCAACTTGGTCGAGCGCTACGGCTGCGTGGCCGGCTACCCCAACGGCAGCTTCAGAGGTGGGCAGGCCATGACTCGCTTTGAGGCCGCCGCCCTGCTCAACGCCTGTCTCGATCGCGTCACTGAAGTCACCGACGAGCTCAAGCGCCTGATGGCGGAGTTCGAGAAGGAACTCGCCATCCTCAAGGGCCGCGTCGATGGCCTCGAGGCCAAGGCTGGGGAACTGGAAGCCAGTCAGTTCTCCACCACCACCAAGCTCTCCGGCCTGGCCACCTTTGTGGTGGGTGGGGTGAGCAACAACCCCGCCGGTGAGCAGGTCACGTTCAACTACGACCTGCAGCTCAACCTCGACACCAGCTTCAGCGGCAAGGATCTGCTGCGCACGGTGCTGCGGGCTGGCAACTTCGATGGCGATCGCAATGCCTTCGGTGGCGGCCTCTCCACCCTGGAGATCGCCTTCCAGGAGGAGGGCGGCCCCGACGTGGTGGGCATCGACAAGCTCTTCTACCAGTTCCCGCTTGGGCAGTCTCCGATCGGTGGTCAGTTCACCGCCACCCTCGGCGGCCGGGTGGGCCAAGAAGACATGCTCGCCCTCTGGCCCAGCGCCTATCCAGCCGACACCATCCTCAACGCGCTCACCCTCAACGGTGCACCGCTGGCCTACAACAAAAACCTCGGCCCCGGTTTTGGCCTGTGGTGGCAAGACAACGGCTGGAGCGTGAGCGCTAACTACGTGGCAGGTAATGGTGCCGATTCCTCCCAGGGTCTGTTCAGCAGCAGCTCAGCCGGCACCAGCACGGTGCAGTTGGGCTACGGCCAGGAGAACTGGGGCATCGCCGCGCTCTATTCCTATGTCGAGGCCGGTGTGGGTGTGCCGGGTGCCACCCCCTTCATCACCACCGAGATCGAGGCGAACGGCGTCAACACCAATGCCTTTGGCATCAGCGGCTTCTGGCAGCCGGCCGAGAGTGGCTGGCTGCCCTCGATCAGCGCTGGTTACGGCGTCAACGGCAGCTCCGGCTCAGACCTGCGCACCAGCCAGTCGTGGATGGTGGGCCTGCAATGGAGCGATGTGCTGGCTGAAGGCAACAGCTTTGGCATGGGAGTGGGCCAACCCGCCTTTGCAAGTGCCACCCGCAATGGGGCTGCCAGCGAATCCGGCGTGTGGGCTTGGGAGTGGTGGTACCAGTGGCAGGTCACCGACGCCATCTCCGTGACTCCGGCGATCTTCGTGCTCAACAATCCTGGGGGTAATGGGGGTGGTGCCAACCAATTCGGCGCCCTGATCAAAACCAGCTTCCAGTTTTGAGTCGAGCTAACCCCTGCCCCAATGGATTGTTGCAAAGGGTTCCTAGGGTCATCACAGCCAAGCCATGCCCCATTCCATGACCGCCAGTGCCACCCCCACGGGCCTGCCCGTGACAATCCTCACCGGCTTTCTGGGGGCGGGTAAGACCACCCTGCTCAACCACATTCTCAGCAATCAGCAGGGGGTCAAAACCGCCGTGCTGGTCAATGAATTCGGTGAAATCGGCATCGACAACGACCTGATTGTTGCCACCGGCGAAGACATGGTGGAGCTGAGCAACGGCTGCATCTGCTGCTCAATCAACGGCGAACTGCTCGAGGCGGTGTACCGCATCCTGGAGCGCCCCGATCCGGTGGACTATCTGGTGGTGGAGACCACCGGCCTGGCCGATCCCCTGCCGGTGGCCATGACCTTCCTCGGCAGCGACCTGCGAGATGCCACCAGGCTCGATTCGATCATCACCTTGGTAGACGCCGAAAACTTCAGCGACGAGCTGCTGGAGGGCGAGGTGGCCCGAGCCCAGATCGTTTACAGCGACATGCTGTTGCTAAACAAATGCGACCTGGTAGCTGAAGAGCGGCTGGCGGCCCTGGAGGCCCAGTTGCGCGAGATCAAGACCGATGCCCGCATCCTGCGCTCGGTGAAGGGCGAAGTGCCCCTGCCCCTACTACTCAGCGTGGGGCTGTTCGAAAGCGACAAAATCGTTGCCCAGCAGCAGCTCAGCGCCGAGCCAGACCACAGCTCCTGCGACCACGATCACGGCCACTGCGAGCACGAGCATGATCATGAGCACCACGATCACGACCATCACAAGCACGATCACGCCGATGACCCCGACCACGCCGCCATCGAGGGATTCACCTCGTTGTCGTTTGCGTCAGAGGGGCCTTTTGCCCTGCGCAAATTTCAGAACTTTCTCGACAACCAGCTGCCAGCCGAGGTGTTTCGCGCCAAGGGGATCCTCTGGTTCAACGAAAGTGAGCGCCGCCATGTATTCCACCTGGCTGGCAAGCGCTTCTCGATCGACGATTCCGACTGGCCAGAGGGCTCAGGACACAAGAATAAGATCGTGATGATCGGTAAAAATCTCGACCACGCCCAGTTGCGCCGGCAACTGCAGGTGTGCGTTGCCAAAGATCCCGGCAAGGGCTTCGCTTGAGCGGAATACTGACTCAGAGGATCCAGCCAATTTCATGATGTCCACCACCCTGCGCAAACTGGCCCCGGCCGCCGCCGCTGGCCTGGCCCTCAGCCTGTTGTCGACCCTGCCAGCGGGTGCCCATGGCCTGGCAAGCGCGGGCTTGGCCGCAGGAGCAAGCCACCCGCTGCTTGGGCTAGACCACCTGCTGTTGCTACTTGGCGTTGGCGGCGCTGCAGCCTTGGCCGGCCCATCGCTATTGCTGGTGGCCCTAGCCGCTGCGATTGCTGGCGGCTTGTATGGGGCCTTAGGGGGCAACCTGCCAGGCGCCGAGGTGTTAGCAGCCTTGATGGTGTCTGGTCTTGGCCTAGCGCTGGCTGCTCGCCAGGGCCAGCTGCTGGCCGTAGTGCTGGCAAGTGGAGTGGCTATTCACGCCATGCTGCATGGCCAGGAGGCCACAGGCAGCAGCGCAGATCTGCTGGGCTGGTGGCTGGGGGCGAGCCTCAGCTCAGCGGCGGTGGTGGGTGCAAGTTTCGCCGTGATCCGCCAGCTGGCCCCCAGCTGGAGACGGCGCCTGGCAGGTGCCCTCAGCATCGGCGGAGCGCTGCTAGCGCTTGCGCCGTTGGCGTGAGAACCGTCCGAGGCGGACGCTTTTGTTACACAAACACCTCGCTGAGCTAGCTACGCTTAGCAAAGCGAAATCAAACGCCATGACCGAGCTGATCCTTTTCTCCGGCGTTGTCGCCTTGTTTGGCTTGGCTTTTTGGCTCGCCACTGATTCCGATGATGACAACGGTGGTGGCGGCCTGATGCAACCCGTGCTGGTGCCCGTGCGCGTCCAGCGCAGCCGCTAAGCCAGCGTCAGAAACTCCGGTCGGAACAACCAGCCAGGCTGATCAGGGTGATCCCAGAGCTGCCCAGATTGCCGCAGTTGCTGCAAAGCTCTCGTTGCCGTCGGGCGCGTTGAACCGATCAGCTCGGCCAATCGCTCATGAGATAAAGGAAACGGCAGCCAATATCCCTGGCCAATCCTGCAACCGTGTTGCCAGATCAGCGCCTGAAACAAACTTTGTAGACGCCGATCAGCCTGGAAGTGGCTGCGTAGCCGCAACAAACGCAGCATCCAGTCCCCGATCAGATCGTCGCCAAGCCCGCAAACCTCTGGCGAATCACCCCAGACCACCGACAGATCCGTCAACGCCTCCAGGCAAGCTGCACAACCCGCAGGGATCCGAATCAATTGCAGATCACCAGGGCCAACAAAGGCCAGTGTGAGTTCTGAATCAGACAGACGGCCAAAACCACTGATGAACGAAAGTTGCAGCCAGGTGCCCGCTGTGTCAGTTGACAGCAGCACCGATTGAGCGACTTTGATCTCCACAACACATCCATGGCAGAACGCCTGCCTTGCAGCAGCTCGCAACCATGATGCAAAAGCAGATGGCGTTACAAAGGCAATATTGTCCACAGATAACCCTCCGCACCAGGATAGGTGACTTTTGATACCCAGATTTGAATCAATACCAGTCCATCGATGCTGTGGCATCCAATAGAAGTAGCTCAGTTGATTTCCTTCCGTTGGGAATCGACTTACTTACTTCTGTTGTGAGGAGTTCATGAATCCATTCCAGCGCATGCTGCTAGCACCGGCCGCCCTTGGCTTGGTGCTGCCTGCCGTCATCGCCCCCGAAACCGCAGCCGCGGGTGAATTCGCGTCGCTGCATAGCCGTGAGGACATCAGCGCCTACATGGAGCAGCAAGAAATCGACGAACTCAAGGCCTGGCGATCCAAAAATCAGGTAACCAGCGTCAACCAGTTCTCCGACATCCGGCCCACCGACTGGGCCTACCAGGCCTTGAGCAACCTGGTGGAGAAATACGGCTGCGTGGCCGGCTATCCCAATGGCACCTACAAGGGTGGCCAGGCCATGACCCGCTTTGAAGCGGCTGCCCTGCTCAACGCCTGCCTCGACCGCGTCACCGAGGTGACCGATGAACTGCAACGCCTGATGGATGAGTTCAACAAAGAACTCGCCGTGCTTAAGGGCCGCGTGGATGGCCTCGAGGCGAAGGTGGGGACTCTGGAGAGCCAGCAGTTTTCTACCACCACCAAGTTGCGTGGTGAAGCCAGCTTCATAATTGCCGGCCTACCTAACAACAATGCAACAGTGGGTGGGACAGGAGCCGACAAGAATAATCGTCGGAACGCAACCACATTCAACTACGATTATCGCCTGAGCTTCGACACCAGCTATACAGGCAAGGACTTATTGCGGGGCCGTCTTCGTAGTGGAAATTTTACTACCCCTTTCGGCTCCAGCAGCAATATCTTCCATCTTGACAAAGCCACTGGAACAGATTCTGACGTCAGAATTGACCGTCTTTTCTACACCTTCCCGGTGGGCAACGAGGTCAAACTGACAGCAGGTGCTCTGGTTCGCAACACCGAACTACTGTCCTTCCGTCCACAGGTTTACGATTCAGGCCTACTTGATTTCTTCGGTCTGTCGGGCGCTACTGGCACCTATAACAAGGCCACAGGCGCCGGCTTCGGGTTCCAGTGGAAGCAAAATGTTAAGAAAGGAAATCCCTTCCTGACCTTCGACGCCAGCTACATCTCGTCTCGAGGCTTTGGCGATTCCTCGATTGGCGCTTTTAGCGAAGACTCTGGAATTAACGTTACAACCCAGTTAGGCGCCCGTGGCGAAAACTGGGGGGCTGCTCTTGCCTATCGCTACGGAACTGAAGGTTCCCAGGTGGGTCGCGACGGTAACCTGGCTTCCAGCCTGGTTTCTCTAACAACTGGTCAAACCTCTAACAGCGTTTCCATTGGAGCGTTCTGGCAGCCCACTGATGCCAGCTGGATGCCCTCCATATCCGCCGGCTATGGCTTCTCTGATGTGAGTGGTTCTAGCGCTGGCGATATCCAGTCCTGGATGGTTGGCTTCCAGTGGAAGGATGTCTTCCAGAAGGGCAACAGCGCTGGTTTTGCCTTCGGCCAAGCCCCGTTTGCAAGCAATGCGACCTCAAAGCAATCATCTGAAAGCTTCCTCTGGGAGATCTTCTATAAGTACCAAGTTACTGACAAGATCTCGATCACGCCGGGCATTTTCTATGCCCCCAGCTATCAAGCTGCTGGTGGCGACAGCACCTGGGGTGGCGTAATTCAGACCACGTTCCGCTTCTGATCGCGTCACGACGCAGCCGGCGTATCAATTGCTACGCCGGCCCCTTGCATTCATTACGGGGCTATCCGACGGCACTCGACATGATTGAGATAGTCCCGATTCAACCCATCTGACATTGGTTGTTATGCGTTTCAAACTCACCGCCATTCCCACCACAGCTCTGGCCACCACAGCTCTCGCCGCTACCACCCTGGCCAGTGCTATCGGTGTGGCCAGCATGGCCCAGAACCGGCCCCAGGAAGTGAATGTCTACTCGGGTCGCCATTACAACACCGACAAACAGCTTTACAGCGAGTTCACCAGACGCACTGGCATCAAGGTGAACTTGCTCGAAGGGAAGGATGACGAACTTATTCAACGCCTGAAGAGCGAAGGCAGCAAGAGCAAGGCCGACCTGCTGGTGCTTGTGGATGCAGCCCGGCTCTATCGAGCCCAGGAGGCCAATCTGTTTCGGTCAATCTCTTCACCGGAACTCAAAAAGGACGTGCCCGCCAACCTGCGGGATCCCGGTGGGCGCTGGTTTGCCCTGACCCGCCGCGCCCGCCCAGTGATGGTCAACACGGCCGCGGTGAACCCCAAGTCGATCCGCACCTATGCCGATCTCGCCAAGCCCGAGTTCAAGGGCAAGCTCTGTCTTCGCAACCGGGCCAGCGTCTACAGCCAGTCGCTCGTGGCCGATGAACTGGTGCGTCGCGGTGCAGCGGCAACCCAGAAATGGGTCCGAGGCGTTGTTGCCAACATGAAGGAACCCTTCTTCACCTCCGACACCACCATGGTGCGGGCCGTGGGCCAGGGGCAGTGCGGGGCCACCATCGCCAACCAGTACTACCTGGCCCGCCTGCTCAGCGGCGACAACACAGCCGACCGCGCAACCGCCAAGAAGGTGCGCGTGGTGTGGCCCAACCCCACCCACGTCAATGTGACCGCCGGCGGAGTCACCCGCAGCTCCCGCAACCCGGAAGCAGCCCGTCGCCTGCTGGAATTCCTCGCTTCTCCCACCTCAGGAGAGGGCTATGCCGCCGCCAACAACGAGTACCCCCTGAAGGGCTGGGGCAACAACACCACCCTCAAGGCCTTCGGAACGTTCAAGGCATCTACGGTATCGATGGAGCAATTAGGTCTGCGCAACCGCGAGGCGGTGCAACTGATGACCGAGGCTGGCTGGGAGTAACGAGCGCTCAAAGCGTTGACGCCCTCCACGACCCAAGGCGCAACATCCCAAAGCCCGGTCCCCTCCAACAGCCGGACCGGGCTCTTTGTGGTTGTCATGGTGGCGTGCGGTCTTGCCTTGCTGCCACTACTGACCCTGCTGAAGGATGCACTGATCAGTGGCGGCAATGCGCCATTGGCGCTCGGATTCGATGGGGCCCGTCAGGTGCAGGGCACCCTGCAACTGGTTGCCGGCGAAGGCCTCCTAGGCGCGATTCTGGGAACGGCCATTGGCTGGCTCACGGCGGTTTGCCGCTTCCCGGGCCGCCGTTGGCTGCGCATTGCCCAGCTGGTGCCGATGGCGTTTCCGGCCTACCTGCTGGCCGCAAGCCTGGTCGACTGGGGCAGCCAGCGAGGGATGCGCATTCACGGCCTGGGCTGGGCCATCGTGCTGCTCACCCTTGCCAATTACAGCTATGTCTTTCTGCTGAGCACCGAAAGCTTCTCGGTGAGTGGCCGGCGCCTACTGGAAGCCAGCCGCAGCCTTGGGGTGGGACCGTGGAGCAGCTTCTTTCGGGTAGCCCTGCCGATCGCCCTGCCATCGATCGGAGCTGGCGTCGCCCTCAGCGCCATGGAGGTGGTGAATGAGTTAGGCGCTGTACGCCTGCTGGGGGTGCCCAGCCTCTCGGCCGGAATCCTTGATCGCTGGCAGGTGGATGGGGATCCCCAGGGCGCCGCCCTCCTGTCGCTGGTTGCATTGGGGATCGTGGCTGTGCTGATCGCCACCGAGCGCCTGCTCCGCCAACGCAGCCGCCGCTGGAATCTTGATGGCAGCGGCGGTGGCGGGCACGTCTGGCCCTTAACGGGCTGGCGCTCGGCGCTCGCCCAACTCCTCTGTGCCCTACCACCACTTGGCGCATTGGCGATTCCAGTGCTCTGGGTGCAGGAGGGCTGGCAAGGTCTTGAGGCCGAATCCATCACCGAACTGGGCCAACTAGCAAGCCGCAGCCTGGGCCTGGCCCTGCTGGCCACCGGCGTCACCGGCCTGGCCGCCCTGCTGCTGGCCATCTCCAGACGCTGGAGCCCCCAACCCCTGGTGCGACAGCTGAGCTTCGTGGCCGGGCTCGGCTATGCCATTCCCGGCAGCGTGCTGGCGCTTGGTCTGATCATCCTGGGCGGCCCCCTGGGGTTCAGCCCGGTGCTACTGCTGCTCTGGGGCTATGGCGATCGCTTCATCGCCGTGTCCAAACAAGGGCTCGATGCTGCTCTGGAGCGAATCCCTCCGAGCATCGACGAAACAGCCACCAGCCTGGGTTGCGACTGGCTGGGGGTGCTGCGCCGCATTCACCTGCCCCTGCTCAGAGGCCCCCTGATGGTGGGTTCGCTTCTGGTGTTTGTTGATGTAGTGAAGGAGCTACCGATCACCCTGGCGCTGCGCCCGTTCGATTTCGACACCCTGGCGGTGCGGGTGTTCCAATACGCCAGTGATGAGCGAGTGGGCTCAGCCATGGCGCCGGCATTATTAATTATGGTTTTTGGGCTGATTGCGGCATTAGCGCTGGTACCAACCCTGGAACAGCACGACTAGTCGCGGCCACATCGGCATTTCCCGCCCTTCCAGTGGGAGCACTTGCTCTGCTTGCAGCCCTTTTTCTTGTCAGCGCTGGGGCCGCGCTGGCCGAGGGGAGAAGGGGCGTCGTTGCTGGGGCCGATGGGCTTGGGCATGGCGACAACCTCTGCGGTGAGGTCTAACTCTTGAATCAGCCTATGGACGCTGATGCCTGCCACGGACGGCCAACAGCGCTGATTGGACGCAGAATTACCTGCTGTTGTGCCATTTGCAACACCTTTCCTTTGAATCCTTTGGGAACTCTGTGGCTACGGTGCAAAAGCTAATCGACAACACCATGGTCCAGTCCACCACCAGCACTACCACCAGCAGCCCCGTGGCCACTGGGCCCGCCGGACGGGCAATGGCCCAACCAATGGATGGCGCCCTGCTGGAGGGCCTGCAGCAGCACCTGACGATGGAACGCCAGGCCAGTGCGGCGTACTGGGCCATGGCGATCTGGTTTGGCGAGCGGGAGCTGCGGGGCTTCTGCCACTACCTAAAGGGTGAGGCGAGCAACGAGCAACACCACGCCGCTCTTGTTGCTGACTATCTAGTCGCCCGCGGCCAGACCGTGCTGCTGGAAGCGGTGGTACCACCCCGCCAGCACTGGTCAGGCGCCGAAGAGGTTTTCTCCGCAATCTTCCAAATGGAGGCAGAGGTAACCAGCTCCCTCCAACAGCTGTATGCCTTAGCGGAGCGATCCGGCGATGTGCGCACCACCGTGTTCCTCGATCCAATCGTTCAGGGGCAGATCGACTCCGAAAACGAGGCCGCCCACCTGCTGGGGCGGATCCTTTTCGCCCAGGGCAATCCCGCAGCCATGCTTGTGATCGATGGGGAGCTAAGCGAAGGGAAGCACGCTCCTGAATCGCTAGCTTCGTAAACCACCAAAGAATGGGGGAGTAAGTCTCAGCAGGGCAAGGGGCGCCGGGTCAGTTCCTCAAGGAACTCCACAGCAAGACTGTCGCGAAGTCCAACGCTGCGGCGCATCTGGCTAGCGCAGGCCTGCAGCTCTTGGCGACGGCCCTGCAGCTGCTGGAGCTCCCGCTTCAAACGCTGCACCAAGCGCTCCTCCCGACAACGACCTAGATCGGCCATCACCAGCGCGCCGCGGCAGCGCAGCTGATCCATTTCATGGCACAGGCTGGCCACCAGGCTGGCCGATGGCTGCGCGGTGACGTGGGCCAAACGACTGGTCATCGCAGGACTCAGGCCGCAGCCAAAGGGGCGGATTCAACTAATTCCGGTGCCAGGCGCATGCCGGCCTCGCCAACGGGGGCCTCGAGCAGTTGGGCCTGGCGAATCCGCGAAATCAGCCGCGTGGTGGTAACCCGGGTGGTACCGATCAATTCACCAATCCGTTCATGGGTGAGACGAAACGGCAGATCACACCAGCTACCGCAGCGACGACCGAGTCGGCGCACCAGCAGACCAAACAATGCATGTAGCCGCTGATCAGCGCTGCCTAAGTGACGGATGCGCAGTAGCTGCAAGGTCCATTCATTGACGGCATCAAAGCCATCGCCCTGTCGGAGCGTGGCGTCACTGCGGAAACTCAAAGGCGTGAGCGCCTCAACGCAGACGCCCTCACTGCAGAGGCGCTCGGTGCACAGCTGATCCCCCGCCTGCAGGAAAGCCAAGGTCATCCCCTCGGTTTCCTCGCAGGGGCAATAAACGCGAGCCACACCATCCAGCACCTCAATGCAGCTGCCAGAGGGGAGCAGGGCGGGGTTTAGCAGCACGGTTTGCCCAACCGGCATGCGCACGGCGGTGAGGGAATCGGTTGGCAGAAAGCGAAAACTCATAGCCGCGGCAAGGCTTATTGCGAATGACTCGCAACCTAAACAAGAACGCCGCCTTTTGCAAGCGATTCTCAATAACAACAAGCAATTGCAAGTGAGCCGAGCGCGCGCTCCAGGCCAGCACACTTGCAATTGCGCTTTTTGTCTACTTATTCACCGATGGCATCCCGTAGCGCATGCAAAGTCAGCATTTGTAGCTATGGGCAACAACTTGCGGCCAAAATCCTCGGCCATAGGCATCCTGGAACTGCTTCCCACCGACGTTGGGGATTTTCCCTTCATGTTGAATCGCAACCCCATGTGCAGCCGCATCGGCCTGCTGGCCGCTGCCGCGAGCCTGCTGGCGGCAGCTCCAGCCCTGGCCCAAACAGAAACCCTCTACAAACTCGACACCAAGTGCAGCATCAAAGGCGGTGAACCGCAGGCCTGCGTGGTGGAAGCAGTAAACGAGGGCAAGGCAACCCTCTACCGGCACAGAATCGGCAAAAACGTCGAAACGATTCGAATAACCGATAGCCCAGTGCGCATGAGTGTCTGGGTTGACAGCACCAAAACCTGGAAAAACCTCGACTCAGCAGCGGCCCGCTTCTCTACGAACACGATCTGCTTTAACGGGCGTGACCTGTGCGTGATCAACCCCAATTACCTCAACAGTGTTAAGGAAGATCGCCCTGACTCAACGGCAGGCCGCGACCTGATCAAGGTCCAGTTCGGCGCTGATGGCCGCATAGATCTCACCTGCTACGACGACGGCTGCAAGGGGGTGGGCAAATGACCCGTGCTCTGAACACACCGTGGAGCGGCCTCGGACTGGCGCTGGCGGGAGTGTTGGCCCTACCGATCGGCACAGCGTTTGCCTTCGATCGGTCCATGCTGAATAACGCCATGCTGGATAGCGGCACAGCCCAACTGCTTGCCCGCGGAGGTGGTGGTGGATCCCGTGGCGGCGGCGGTGGTGGCTCCCGTGGAGGTGGCAGTGGCATGCGCGCCGGTGGCAACAGCGGCTTCAGCAATGCCGGAGCGGGCCTTAACCGCGGTTCGACCAAACCAGCAGGTGGCTGGAGCAACAACGCAAGAGTTGGTGCTGGCGCAGGTGGGGCCGGGGGACCTTCCTTGAACCGACCAGCGGCAGTTAACCGACCGGCGGCAGGCACACGTCAGCTACCAGGCGCTGGCCAGGGAGGTGACCGGATGGCCAACCGCGATGGCAATCGCAACCTCAACCGCGATGTAAACCGCGACGTAAACCGAAATGTAAACCGGAACGTAAACCGGGATGTAAATCGCAACTGGAACCGCAACGTCAATATCAATAATGTCAACGTTCGTCCCGGCTGGGCAAGGGCAGGATGGGGAGTGGCGCGGCCCTGGAACCACGGCTGGTACGGCGGCTGGCCCGTCCCAACTTGGGGCTGGTGGGGTGCTCGGGCAGCGGCCTGGGGCGTGGCAACTCTCGCCACTGCAGCAGTTATCAACAACGCCGTTGACAATGCTGTTAGCAGCAATGCCACTTACATTGTGGTACCCAACACAAACTACCAGTTGCTATACGGAACGGTTCAACCATCCGGCAGCAATTCAGTTAGTTTTGTAATGCAGGCCAATGGCAGCAACTACCAACTGACTGCCAACTGCAACCAGGGCACAATCAACGGTCAAGAGCCCAGCAACGCCGAAGAAGCCGAACTGCTAAATGCCGCCTGCCAAGTGGCATACGGATCGGTTTAAGCGGCTAACAAACCATGGATCTGTCGTCCTAGCAGCGGCAGATCCAATTATTTTGATGGCAAAAATGCAAGCCATGCACCGGAGCAAAGCCATACCCATCTTGATAGGGCTCACCCTGGTCGGTGGCCTAACAAGTGAACTACGTGCACAGCCGTCTGATCCCGCTGCCTCCAGCAACCAGCCAGCGCAACCCGCCTCCCCTTGGGCGAGCACCATCGAGCTATATGGCTTTGCGCCGATCAGCACTACTGGAACAACTACTGTCTCAAATGGGACAAGAAACTTCAGTGCCGACACCGATCTAAATCTTGGTGATGTTCTTTCAAAACTGAAGTGGGCCACTTCCCTACGCGGCAGCATCGAAAAGGATCGCCTTGGTCTTTTGGTCGATCTGGATTACGTCAAACTTGGGCAATACGAATCAACGACCGGCCGGCGTGGAATCTTCACGGGGAGCGCTGAAGTCACAGCTACTCAGGGTATTTACGACCTTGCCCTGCGCTATCGCTTTGGGGATCGAGAAGCTGCGGTGGGCAAGCCGGGGCAATTCAGCCTAATCCCCTATGCCGGCATACGCATAATCGATGCCCAGTTGGATGTGGCAGCCCAGATTCAAGGCAGTGGAGGTCGAGTCAGTTTCCAACAACAAGGCAACTTTGGACGCACCTGGGTTCAACCTCTTTTGGGAACCCAGGCTACGATTTTCATGTCTCCCCGCTTACGCGCGTTTGCCCGCGCCGACATCGGTGGCTTTGGGCTAAGTGGATCAGAAGATCTTTCCGGAAACGCCCAAGTTGGCCTTGGCTATGCAGTGGGCAACAACACAGATCTAAATATTTCCTGGCGGTATGCGGGGATCAACTACAATACTGGCGACATTCCCGATAGTGGCTACAGCAGCTATCGAAATGGCTTTGAAATTGGTCTGAAATTCTTCTTCTAATTCAATGAAACGCCGCAGCACTTTTCTCTCAGACTTCAAGGACTTCGTCAACAAAGGCAATGTTGTAGATCTCGCTGTTGCCGTGGTTATCGGTGGAGCTTTTGGCAAAGTAGTCGATGCGGTCGTCAGTCTTGTGATGACCTCACTGCTTGCTCCTGCCTTGAAAGCTGCCAATGTATCGGCTATCAGCGCTTGGCCAGCAGGAGCTGTGATAGTGGCGCTGATCAATTTCATCGTGATCGCCTTCGTGGTGTTCCTGATCGTGCGCGGCATTGAAGCCATGAAGCGTGGCGAACGACCGATCTCCGCTCCCGATCCCCAGGCTCAACTCGCTGCTGCCGCTACCCGCCTGGCAGAAGCTTTAGAGCGTCGCCAGCTCTGAGGGCCTCACCACACAGCGAAAACCCATATGGCCCGTGGAGGTATCAAGCCCCTGGGCCATGCGGGCTGCTGGTCGGTAACGACGGCAATAGCTAGGTGCACATAAATAAGAACCACCCTTAACCACTTTGCGTGGTTGCTCGCCGTGCTGGGAGTGGCTATCGATGCTTGCTTCACGCGCTTTGGCTTGGGCGGCATCGGCGCAACAGGCTCCCGTGCTCTGCTGGTGCTGGCCATACCAGCTATCGGTCCACTCCCACACATTGCCGATCATGTCGACTAACCCATAGCCGTTGGTAGGAAAAGCACCTACAGGGGAGGTGCGCTCGTAGCCATCTAAGCGACTGTTGTGGTGAGGGAAATCACCCTGAAAGGTATTAGCTAGGGGAACTCCACCGGGATAGAGCTCTTCACCCCAGGCAAACTCGGCATTGCACAGGCCGCCCCAAGCAGCCCGCTCCCATTCCTGCTCCGTAGGCAGCTGTTTGCCGCACCAGCTGGCGTAGGCAAAAACGTCGTCCCAGGCGACATGGACCACCGGATGCTGCTCGCGGCGCTTAATCGAGCTGCCCGGTCCCTCCGGATGACGCCAGTTTGCTCCGGCAAGATATTGCCACCAGCGGTAGTGGCTTCCAGGCCCCAGCGGGCCCGGAGGCGGAACAAAAACAATAGATGCCGGCGCCAATCGTTCCTGATTGGCGCCGGGATAGTGAGCGGGATTTGCTGGCTGCTCCGCCAGCGTGCGGTAGCCGGTGGACTTCACAAAGTTCCGAAACTGGGCGTTAGTTACGGGAGTGCGATCGATCCAGAAGCCAGCCACCTCGACGTCATGGGCCGGAGCCTCCTCGGGGTAGTGGTGGTCTGACCCCATCCGGAAGCCGCCCGCCGGTATCCACACCATTCCAGGGAATGGGGGACGACCGGGGGATCGGGCGGTGCCGGCTGACATGGCGGCAGGATCAGGGTCCGCCGACAGTATTCACCATCTTCTCCATCACCTGCTGCAGCGAGAAGCTGGCAGCCTTTTGGCGGGGTGGGAATTCTGCGAAGGTGGCGAGGAACTGGGCCACGTAGGTCTGGGCTGGTACCAGAAGGAAAATGTGATCAAACATCCAGTCCCAATAGGTGTTTGATGTCACATCAGCGCGCTCATAGGGGTCGGTGAGCAGGTTGAAGATCTTGGGTACCCGCAGAGCCGTAAACGGTTCGGCCCAGATCTGGCAAGTGCCCTGGCAGCGCTGCTCCATGAACACAAACTTCCAGTTGTCGTAACGCAGGCCTGTGAGGTCACCGTCGTCGGAGAAGTAGAAGAACTCAACCCGGGGACTCTTATCCGCCTGGCCGGTCCAGTAGTCGAGCATGTTGTAACCATCAAGGTGCACCTTGAAGGTCTTGCTACCGACCTGATAGCCCGCTTTTAGCTTCTCCTTGATCTCAGGCTCACCGGCCGCGGCAAGGATAGTGGGCAGCCAGTCGAGGTGGCTACAGATACCCGAGAAGATTGTGCCTGGAGCGATGTGCCCCGGCCAGCGCACTAGGGCCGGCACCCGATAAGCCCCTTCCCAATTGGTGTTCTTCTCGCTGCGGAAGGGTGTCATGCCGGCATCAGGCCAGCTGTTCATGTGGGGACCGTTATCGGTGCCGTACATCACGATGGTGTCGTCGGTGACACCCAACTCGTCGAGCAGGTTGAGCATTTCACCAATGCACTCGTCGTGATAGATCATCACGTCGTGATACTCCGACTGCCAGCGACCGCTGCGGCCCACATCCTGGGCACGCGCATAGGTGCGGAAGTGCATGTGGGTGGTGTTGAACCAGACGAAGAAGGGCTCGCCAGAGGCAACGGCATCGCGAATGAAACGCTTTGCCTCAGCCATGAATTCATCATCGGCCGTCTCCATCCGCTTACGGGTTAGGGGGCCGGTGTTTTCAATCCGTTGGCTGCCATCACCATTTGCCCAGCAATGCAAAACACCGCGGGGGCCGAAGCGCTCCTTGAAGTTCGGGAAATCCTCAGGCTTGGGATAGTCGCGCAGCTCCGGCTCCTCCTCGGCGTTGAGGTGATAGAGGTTGCCGAAAAACTCGTCAAAACCATGCATGGTCGGCAGATGCTCATCGCGATCGCCGAAGTGGTTTTTGCCAAACTGGCCGGTGCGATAGCCCTGGGGCTTGAGCAGTTCAGCGATGGTGGGATCTTCCGCTTTAAAGCCAGCTTCGGCGCCAGGCAACCCCACCTTGCTGAGACCGGTGCGGAAGACGCTCTGGCCGGAGATGAAAGCCGCACGACCAGCGGTGCAGCTCTGTTCGGCGTAGTAGTGGATGAAGCGACCACCCTCCTTGGCTACGCGGTCAATATTGGGGGTCTGATAGCCCATCAAGCCATCGCTGTAGCAACTCAGATTGCTTTGACCGATGTCGTCACCCCAGAGGATGAGAACGTTGGGTTTTCCGTTTGGCATGGGAAGCAAGAAGACGAATACGCCTGCTTAAAGGATGGATTGCCTGCAGCACATCGCTGGAAAGCTATGCACTTCTTCACACCCAAATATTCAGACCAGTATTTATTTGCGCAAATGCAAATATTGGCGTAAACGCAAAAAATCAATACCAGGGGCAAATCCGCCAGCTCGATTGCCGTCCAACATATTTCAGGACTGAAGACTGCGCTGCCATCTCAGAAATGGAATCGATAGCAGCACAGTTATCAATAGATACACCAGAATTCCAAGTTTGACGGCTGGCATTTCCGGGGCATAAATGCCAGCCAGCAACAACGCAAGACCCGGGTTACGCATTGATGTTACTAATGCCAGGGTGACCCCCAGGCAGGGCTCTCGGTTAGCGAGGCCATAGCCCAAAGCCAGGCTGATCAACACCAGAGCCGCCATAACCGGCAGGGCAATCAGATTGGCGCCCACATAGGTAACCAAAAGCGGCGCCGTTTTCCCGAGCACCACCAACACGAGCAGCAGCAGCAGCCCATTAGCGAGGCGATCGAGGGGGGTCTCTAGTCGGCTTGCCCAGCTGGGCGCAAAGCGCCTCACTAACAAGCCCAGCAACAGGGGGAGCAGCTGAACCAGAGCCACCTGCGCGGCTACATGGTGCGACTGAACCTGCCAACCCTCAACTCCAAAGATGCGGGTGAAGCCGCTCGCCAGCAGGGGAATGGTGATGATCGCCGCCAGTGCTGCGGCCACTTGGAGCAGGGCGGCCAGGATCCGATCCCCTCCTTGCTTGCCTGCCTTGCGCATCAGCAGGGGGGCACTAGGGCAAACAGCCATCAGGGCGATAGAAAATCGAGCCGGCTGGGAGAGGGCCATGGTGGGCGGCAGCAACAGCAACAGCACAGCTGCCACAGGCACGAGCAGGCAGGTGCCGATGAGACCACGCAGCAGCAGACCCCGGTGCTGCTGCCAGCGACCTAAGCCATCGAGGGGCAAGCCCACCCCCAGGGCAAACATGATCGCGAACAGGGTGGCAGTAACCAACAGGGGCGGGGATTGAGCCATCGGAGCAAGGCGCGGAACAGCAGATCAAAAGGAGCAAGCGGGCTAGGGCCTAGCTGCCGGCGCGGGCAGCAATCAGCCCCAGTGCCAGCACACCGATCAAAGTGAGCATCACAGCTGTAGCGGCAGCTATTTGGGGCTTGTCTCGGTAGACGTAGTCGTCTTGATGGAGACGGCGCAGCTCTTTGCGGTATTGGACCGTGGCTCCCGCCATGGCGAGAATCCCGGTGATCGTGAAGGCCGCCGCCACTAGCTGCACTCCCCACTCCACCTGGGCACCTTGGCCACCTGCGGCACGATCAATTGCTCCCACGATCTTGTCTAAGCCGAAGCCAAAGCTGATCAGCGAGAGACAGGTGCGGATCCAGGCCATGAGGGTGCGTTCGGCCGCATCCCGGTTGCGTTGCTTGGCAAGTTCGTTGGTGAGATTCATCGGCGCCCCTCCGGGCTCAGGGATTGATGGGATGCTTCAGCCTCCAAATCACGGGCCAAGAACACATTGAGCAAGGTGCGGATCACGGCCACCACGCCCAATTGCACCAGATGGGCGCCGGTGGGGGAAGTGGAGGTGGCCACGATGTCTGCCCCGAGCTGAAACTCCAGGGCCATCGCCAACCAGCTGCCGAAGGTGAGCCTCACCGCCTGAAAAGCAGTGGAGCCGCGCCGCCGGGCACGCCAGCCCTGCCAGGCTTGGCCCAGGGTGATCAACAAACCGAGCAGCACCGTGCCCAGGGAGAGGGCCTCAAGCACGCTGCGCAGGGCCATGGCCAACGTGGCAAGTCCCTGATCAAAAACAACCAACAAGCTGGGCTCGGAGCTAGGCATCGAAGGCAGCTGGCAAGCATGGATGCATTCGCTTTCCCAAAGCTAAGGAGCACTGCCGCTGCCGTCAGCTGTGCCGACGCATTTGCAAAACGCTGCGCTTAGGGATTGCCTTTATGTGTATGCGGGACTACTCAGCCGCCGCACAGCTGGGGCAGAGGGCCCGGACGTTGAGCACGCACTCAAGCAAGCGGAAGCCATAGGCGCCCGCGGCCTGCTCGCCAGCCTGGAGCACCGCTGAATTTTCAAATTCCTCAGTGCGGCCGCAACGCACACACACCAGATGGTGATGGTCGCGGTGGGCGTCACTGGCCAACTCAAAGCGGCGACCACCCTCTGGGAGCTCCAGCTCCTGCAGCAGCCCCATGGAGCTCAGCAGCCGCAGAGTGCGATACACGGTGGCGAGCGACACCCGCTCCTCGCTGCGCAGCAGGCGCTGGTGCACCTCTTCAGCGCCCAGGTGGCTGCCTTCACCAATGCGCTCAAATAAGGCCAACACCCGCTGGCGCTGGGGCGTCAGCCTCTGGCCGCGATCGTGCAGGCTGGAGCGCAGGCCATCTCCACCGGCGGGAAGGGTTGCAGCGGGGGGCTGGGCTCCAGGGCTGAGTCGGGCGGTCACAGCGGGATCCCGGGCTTCTCAACAATAGGTGCAGTTGCGAAGAGGTGCCAAATCTGATCCTGACGCCCCACAAGGAATGACAGGCCGCAGCGGGTCACCAACACTGCAGGGAATTCATGCCCCTGCCATGACCCACTCCCATCCGCGCCTGCTCGGTGGAGCACTGGCCGCACCCGCCAACCCGACCCGGGCCTCCCTTCAAGGAGTCACCTTCACAGTGAGCAGCAAGGGGAAGGGCTCGGTGCGCCAACTCACCATCGCTACCAGCGGCACCCCCCAGGCCATTGCCCCGATTCGGCAGGAGATTCTCGGCAGCGTCAGCGGTGTGGAGGGGGCCGACCTCGATGCCAACGGACTGCCCGAGGTGTATGTATTCATCACCAGTGCCGGCAGTGGCAGCTACGGCTCGGTGGAGGGTTGGGCCCTGAACAAGGGGCGGCGCTCACTCTCCACGATTCACATGCCGGAGCTCAGCGGGCAGGCGGCCCAGGGCTACCAGGGCCACGATGAATTCGCGGTGGTGGAGCTCAACCTGGCCCGCCGATTCCCGATTTACCGCCCTGGCGATAGCAATGCCAAGCCCACTGGGGGCACCCGGCAGATCAGCTACAAGCTCGTGCCGGGAGAGGCGAGCTGGCAGCTGAAGCCGATGCGGGTCGACACCTACTGAGATGTCGTGCCGAAGGTGGAGTCTGGGTACAGGGATATTCCGCGCCGCCCTGCTGGGAGTGGTGCTCCTGCAGCCCCTGGGGGCCAACGCCAGGGGCGAAAAGCTGCAGGAGGCCATCGCCGCCTTTGAGCAGCGGGGGTTCGTGATCCGCCGGGAGCATCCCCGCTGCGCCGAGCCCCAGCTCTTTGGGTTGTACGTGCGCGGCCAGCGCGAGGTGGTGGTCTGCCCCAGGGGTAACCAGCTGGAAGCCCGGCTGCACGAGGGCTGGCATGCGGTGCAGTCGCTATGCCAGCGCGGCACCCCCCTGCTGGGCAGCGATGCCCTACTTCACCAGCTGGGGCGTCGGGATCGCCGCGAGCTGCAGCTGCTCTATCGCCCCGACCAATGGCCGCGGGAGGCGGAGACACGCCTAATGGCACGCGAACGGCTGGATAGCTACCTGCAGGCCCTGGATCGGGCTTGCACCGCCGCCGAGGCGCCGAAGGCAAACTGAACCCATCTACAGCAGGCCGCGAGCTGCCATGCCCACCCAAGCCGCCGTCCAGGCCTATTACGGCCAGGAGCTCACCGGCACGGCCGACCTCAAAACCAGCGCCTGCTGCGATGCCGACGCGGTGCCGGCTTGGCTGCGGCCGCTGCTGGCCCGGATCCACCCCGATGTGCTGGCGCGCTACTACGGCTGCGGCCTGGTGTGCCCGCCCCTGCTGGAGGGCTGCCGCATCCTCGATCTGGGCTGCGGCACGGGCCGGGACGTCTACGCCCTGGCCCAGCTGGTGGGCCCCAGCGGCTCGGTGGTGGGGGTCGACATGACGGCGGAGCAGCTGGCGGTGGCCCGCGAGCACTTGGCCTTCCATGCCGAGCAGTTCGGCTACGCCAACGTGTCGTTTCAGGAAGGCACGATCGAAGCCCTCGAGGCGCTGCCCCTGGAGCCCGGCAGTTTCGATGTGGTGGTGAGCAACTGCGTTCTCAACCTCTCCACAAACAAAGCGGCGGTGCTGCAGGGGGTGAAACGGCTGCTCAAGCCGGGCGGAGAGATGTACTTCTCCGATGTGTACGTCGATCGGCGCCTACCTGAAGCGGTTCGGCGCGATCCGGTGCTCTACGGCGAATGCCTGGGCGGAGCGCTCTACTGGAACGACTTCCTGCGCCTCGCCAAGGGCGCCGGCTTCCCCGACCCACGGCTGGTGAGCGACCGCGAGCTCCAGATCACTGAGCCAGCCCTGGCGCCGCTGGTGGGCGAGGCCCGCTTCTATGCCGCCACCTACCGCCTGTTCCACATCGCCGAGCTGGAAGATGCCTGCGAAGACCACGGCCAGGCCGTGATCTACCGAGGCACCATCCCCCATCACCCCTACCGCTTCGACCTCGATGGCCACCACGCCATCGAAACCGGCCGGGTGTTTCCGGTGTGCGGCAACAGCTTCCGGATGCTGCAGGCCACCCGGTTTGCGCCCCATTTCACGTTCATCGGCGACTTCAGCCGCCACTTCGGCCTGTTCCCCGGCTGCGGCAGCAGCCTGCCCTTCACGGGCGTCGCCGCAACCAAAGAAACCACAGGCGTGGTGGACTCAGGAAGCTGCTGCTGACGCCTCGTCCTCCCAGAACAGGTGATCCACCGAGCTGCGCCGATGGGGCCGGCACACGTTGAACTGCTGCCGCACCTCCGATAACGGCAAGGGGGCCAGGGCGAAATGGTCCACCAGGGAGAAATCGGCGCTGCAGGCACTGCCACGCTTGAGTTCTGAAGCCAGCAGATAGGCCGCCGAAGGGCTGTCCAGGCTGGAGTGATCGGGCGCCAGGGTGGGATTGGCGCTCACAAAGCCCGCTTCGTGGGTCACCAAAGATGCCAGTAGGGCACTCTCATTGATGGGGTTGTCCTGCATCGCCCACTGAAAAGCGCTGAGGGCGATCTCGCCGGCACTGGTCGCCGCAATCCCCGCAATCACGTGGGTCATGTCGTGGGCCAGGTAGAGGTGATTGAGGGCGCAGGCATCCCGCCCGGGCAGGGGGAAACCGAAGCGGTCGTAATAAACGAGCAACGCCCGACCCAGGCTGGCCTCCGGGAGCTGGGCGAAGCCCTCAATCCGCGCCACCAGCGCCGGTTCTGGCTGGTCACCAGAAGCCAGCGGATCCGCCAGACCGGGCTCACTCCGCAAGGGCAGGAAGGTCGTGAAGATCCTGCCCACATCCGCCGCCGCCTGGTCGACCCCCTGGCGCAACCAATCACGGCTCACCTCCAGGACCGCGCTGCTCACCCCCAACGCCTCGGCATAGGCCCAGCCCAGCGCGAGCTGAGCATCCGTCTGCGGATGTCGGCAAAACTCGAGGGTCATCTGCAGCAGATGGGCCACCCGCCGCGTCGGCAGATCATTCAGCGCTGCCGCCAGTTCTTCGGGAGCGATCGGCTCCAGCGCTGAAACGCGCAGGTCTGGGCGCTCCCAAAGGTGGTTGAGCAGTGCCTGCAGTAGACGCCGCTGCTCCACGGTCG
This sequence comes from Cyanobium sp. BA5m-10, assembly GCF_024346255.1. Lineage (NCBI taxonomy): Bacteria > Bacillati > Cyanobacteriota > Cyanophyceae > Synechococcales > Prochlorococcaceae > Cyanobium > Cyanobium sp. BA5m-10. The sequence goes on from NZ_JAGQCP010000001.1 coordinate 96,399, forward strand.
GGCCGCCGCTGCAGGAGATAGATCCCAGCAGGCCCCGGGCCACCGGCTCTACCAAAGATCCATCCAGCAGCAAGCCCATCTCCCTAGGCCGACAACTGGGACTGCCGCGGCCGATCCAGCCTGGCCGTGAGCGCCGCCAGCAGATCGGCGATGGTCACAACCAGCCGGTAGCTGATCGCAATCGCCAGCAGCGGCGCCTCGGGGATGGCGAAGCCGAGGCGCAGCAGCAGCACCGACTCGAACACGCCCAGGCCTCCGGGGGCGCCGGGCACCACCAGCCCAGAGGTCCAGGCCAGGGCGAAGCCCGCCAGCCAGCCGCCCCAGCTGAGGCTGTAGGAGAGGTCGAAGGCGTGCACGCAGCAGGCGAAGCCGCCAAAGCGCAGCAGCACAAATCCAAACTGCACCAGCAGCGGCGGCCAGGGATAGGAGCGAATCGGCGCAGTGGCGGCCGCCTCGATGTCCATGCCCAGCGCCGAGACCTTGCGGCGCTCCAGGCGACTGAGCAGGGGGTTAAGCCAACTGGGCCAGAGCAAGGCCAAGGGCAACAACCCCAACAAAGCCAGGCCCTGTTGCCAGCCGCCCGCAGACATCAGCGCCAGGGCCGCCACCGCCGCCACCAAGGGGTCCAGCAGCACCGCCACCAGGGCCAGAGCGCCCGGGGCCGGGGCCGCCAAGGGGGCCTCAGCGCTGCGCAACAGCTGCACGCGACTGGTGAGGTGCCAGATGCCACCGGGCAGGAATTTGCGCAGGTTGGTATCGAGGTAGACCCGCACCAGCTCGCCCCAGCGGGGGCGCAGCCCGAGCCAGCGCAACACCACGCCGAAGGCCAGGCCGTTGGCCACCAGGCTCAGCAAACTCACGCCCACCCCCAGCAGCAACCACAGCCAGCCCTGGCGATCGAGGCTGAGCTGCAGCAGCTGGCGCCCGTGGCCCACTAGGGCCGCCAGCAGAAAACCGAAACTCAGCAAGCTGATCCACAGCTTCAAGCCGCCGGGCAGGGGCGGCAAGCCCTCCCACCAGGCGGCCAAACGAGTCAGCCCGCGGCGGCAGCGCTGAAGCAGGGCTTGGGCAAAAGTCGGCATGCTTGGGGCTGGTTGGCTTAGGGCTCGCTGGGCAAGTTGGCGTCAGGCTGGGCCTCGAGGGCCTGCTGCACAACCAACCGCACCTGATCGATCCCCAGTGTGTGCTGGCGCGCAAGAGCTGCCAGATCGTCGTGTTCAGGCTTGCTGCGCCAGCGGCCGTCGGGAAGCTGGGCCTGCTTGAGCCGCACGGGCCCCAAGGGAGTGGCCAGCTCCAGGCTGCGGCGCGGCAGCACCCAGCGGGTCTGGGAATGTTCGCGCAAGCCCAGGGTGGTGCTCTGCCGCCACCACACCCGGCGCAACCTCTCGGCCTGCTCGGGGGCGACAAGGGCCGTAAGCAGCTGGGCGGTGCGTCCTTTCTTCATGGCGATCGCCTGGCTGAACACCTCCAGGGCCCCGGCCTGGCGCAGCTCCTCAGCCAGAAAAGCCAGATCCTCCGCCGTGGCGTCATCGATCTGGGCCTGCTGCACCAGCACGGTTTCTTGCTGCACGGTTTCGAGCTGGGCAGGATCGGAGCCGCCGCAATCGGCCAGGGTGAGTCGCAGCAGGTTGGGGCGATCCAGGCTGCGGGAGCCCAGCCCCACGCCCACCCGCTTAGGCACGTGGGTGGGTGCATGGCCAAAGCGCGTCGCCCAGCAGGCCGCTAATGCCAGACCGGTGGGGGTGGTGAGTTCACCGGGGGGGAAGCCCTCGGCTGAGGCCAGGGGAATCGCCCGCAAGCGGGCCAGCTCCAATACGGCAGGCGCCGGCAGGGGCAGGGTGCCGTGGGCCGTTGCCACCAGGCCATGACCCGCCGGCGGCGGGCTGCACACCAGTTGCTCCACCCCGAAGTGCAGCAGCCCGGCGCACACCCCCACCACATCCACCAGGGCATCGAGGGCGCCCACCTCGTGGAAGTGCACCTGCTCGGGGCTGTGGCCGTGCACCGCCGCCTCCGCCGCCGCCAGCAGGCCAAACACCTCCAGCACCCGCTGCCGCAAGGGCTCGGGCCAAGGGGCAGCTTGCAGCTGCCGGCGCAGATCGCCCCAGAGCCGATGGGCCGGCTGGCGCTCCAGGCTCACCACCTCCAAATGCAGGCCGCGCAGGCCACCGCTGCGGCGCTCTTCAAGCTCCAAGCGGTAGGTCCCGGCCAGGCCGAGGGCGGCCAGGGGGCCATGGATCTCCGCCTGCGGTAGCCCCAGATCCAGCAGGGCTGACAAAAGCATGTTGCCGGCTAGGCCCGTGGGCGCATCCAGCAGCGCCAGCACCGCCTCAGGCCTCCCCAGCCAGGGGGCGTCCCAGCCTTGGCGCTAGAGCCAGCAAGGCATCGGCCTCGCTCTGTAATTGCTGTTGACTGGCGCGCAACTGGGCCTCCACCTCCCGGCGGGCCCGGCGCTGTTCCCGCTGGGCGGTGTCAACGTCTTGGCCGGAGAGGCCCCAGAGCCTCCCCAGCAGGGCCCGGTCGTCCGTGCCGCCCACGCTCTGGCCGTAGATGAGCTGCTCGGCCACCATGCCCGCCTGCAATACCCGGCTCCAGCGCCGCAGCTCCTCGGCCGGCAACTTGGCATGGGCCGGCGGCTCCAGTTCGGTGCTGCCGCTGGTGTTGAGGCCGGCCCGCAGGCAGGCCAGGGAACCCACCAGCACCTGACGCACCGCCATCTCCTCCTGACGCGCCACCAGAAGGTGACCCGCCTCATGAATCGCAATCCGCCGCAGGCGGGCGCGGCCCCCTGGCAGGGCTTCGGCCAGCACATGGCCGCCGCGGCCACCGAAGCGGGCCGCATCCAAGGTGAGGCCGCCCAAGCCCAGGCCCGCTATCAGGGTCACAATCCAGGGCGAAAGGCCTAGGGCGGGGCCAAGAATCGCCGCCAAGCTGATCAAGCCCACGGCCAGGCCAGCCGCCAGGGGTTGGTTCATGGCCGGCGCGGGCCGCCCTGACCAGCCGCCGCCGGCCGTGCCTTGCCTCCCTTACCACCCTTGCTTGCAGCACCATCGCGGCGCCCCTTGCCGCCCCGGTTACCCCGCTGGGCCACAGGGCCGATCACTTCAAAGCTCTCCAGCTGCAGCTGCTGGGCCTGGCGGCGCAGGTTGAGCGCCACGAAGTGGCGCAAATGCTCGAGGGGCACATCACCCTTCAGCTGCAGCTTGAAGGGCACGGGGCGGCTGCCATCCGGGCGGGGCATCACCCGCACCTTCACCACCAGATCGCCGGTTTCAGGGCGGGTGTAAATCAATTCACCGCGCACCGAGAAGTAATCGTCTCCCTCTGGCAGGGCGTCTTCAGGGCTATCCGCAGCAGGACTTTCGGCAACAGGTAATTCAGCTTCCTCAGCCGCGGCCAGGGTGCTGGGCTCCCACACACCCACCATCTGCAGGTGCAACCCCTCCTCCTCCCTCGAGCGGGGGTAAACCACCCAGAGATGGGGCTCTTCGAGGTTGAGGTGGCGGCGCATCAAAGTGAGCAGCCGGCCCAGCACCACGGCCTCCAGCTCGGTGCCATCAGCCGTGCGGATCACCCCCCGGGTGAGCTGCTCAGCATCGGTGGGCACATAAACACCACGCACCACGCCAATGGCCCGGTATTGCGTGGGTTCGGTTACCGGAGAAATCGGGTGTTGGCGCATGGGCTGAACTTTAAGTGCCCCAGGGCAAAGGCACAAAGGGCAGACTGGCAGCCCATCGCTGGCCGCTTGCAAATGCCCGCCGCTCCCAACCGTTCCGGGATCTGGACTGGGCTCGCCATTGCGGGGGCAGGAGCGCTGTGCATCGCCGCTGGCTGGTGGCTGGGACAGCTACAGGCCGGTTCGGCTGGATCCGATCCCTCCCGCACGGCCCTGGAGCGTCAGGCCTCCTCCCTGCAGCAGCGGCTCAACCAGGGCGAGGCCAGCCAGGCCGAACAGCAGCGGCTGCTGGAGCTACTGGTAGCTCTGGATCGCAAAGCGGAGGCCACAGCGCTGCTGGAGCGCCTAGCCGACCAGCAACCCCAGCAGTGGTCGCTGCGGCTGCTGCTGGCCGAGCTGCGCCGCGACCAGCAGGACCGCAGCGGCGCTGAGCGGGAGGTGCGCCAACTGCTCAACCTGCGGCCCGACCAGATCGAGGGCCTGCAGCTGATGGCCCTGCTGCAACTGGAAATGGGGCGTGGAGACCAGGCCCAGAGCCAGCTGGAGGCGGCGCTGCAGAGGGCTAGCAAACCCCAGCTGAAACCGGAGGCCCTGCCGATCGGCCTGCTGCTTGCCAACCTGCTGCAGAAGCGAGGTCAAGCGGGCCAGGCCGAGTCCGTGCTGCTCAAATTGGCCGCAGAATTCCCCACCGACCAACGCCCCCTGCTGGCGCGGGCGATGCTGCAGCAGGAGCGCGGCGATATCAAAGGGGCCCAGGAGTCGCTGGCGTTAGCACGCTCCCGTAAACCTGGCCCAAGCGACCCGCGCCTGGATCAGGTTGCCGCCGCCTGGGGATTGGCGCCGCTCAGGGACCCTTCACCGTTGCCGCCGGGGCAGCCGACGCCGGCGCTGCAGGCGGAGAGTGGAAATCCCTGAGGGCCGCGTCCACCGCATCGCCAGGGTTGGTGGCGTTATCCATGGAGGTGGCCTTGCGCAGCTTGTTCATCAAGTCGATTGGGTTGGCGGAATCGAGCGCCGAACCACCTCGATTGGTTCCGGTGCCGTAATCGAGCTCCCGCTCCTGCTGGGGGCTGCTGATCGTTTGGCCGTAGCCCTTTTCCTGGGCCCTGGCCGCTCCAACTCCAGCTACCGAAGCGACTCCAACTACAGAAGCAACTCCAAGTACCGAAGCAACAGCCGCGGCCAAAGCAACCGATGCGCCGAAGTAGCCCAGGGAATTGCATCCCAGGGCCTTGCTTCCCAGTGCACTGGCAGAACGGGTGCTGGACAGCGGCGAACTATCAGCGGCCATGGGTTATGCACTCCGATACTCTCCGAGCCCCATCCTAGGTGCGTTCCCCAGGGTGGGTTTCGGCCGCCTCCCTGCTGACCCCCTACCTATGAAGATCGCCACCTGGAACGTCAACTCGGTGCGCACCCGCCTCGAGCAGGTGCTGGCCTGGCTGCAACAGGAACGCCCCGATGTGCTGTGCCTGCAGGAAACCAAGGTGACCGATGTGCTGTTTCCGCGTGAAGCCTTTGAGGCCCTTGGCTACGCGGTGGCCATCAGCGGCCAGAAGGCCTACAACGGCGTCGCCATCCTCAGCCTGCTGCCCCTCGAGGACGTGCAGATCGGCTTTGAGGCCCTGCTGCCCGCCGAGCAAGAAGCGGTCGGTCTCAGCGAGCAGAAACGGGTGATCAGCGCCCTGATCGACGGCATCCGGGTGCTGAATCTCTACTTACCCAACGGCAGCTCGCTCAAGAGCGAAAAGTACGCCTACAAGCTTGAGTGGTTGGCCTGCCTGCGGCGCTACCTGGAGGAGCAGGAGCGCCAGGGAGATCCCCTCTGCATGGTGGGCGACTTCAACATCGGCCCCGAGGCCCGCGACATCCACGATCCGGAGCGACTCAGCGGCGGCATCATGGCCAGCGCGGCGGAGCGCTCAGGCCTGCAGCTGCTGCTGGGCGAGCGGCTCACAGACGTGTTTCGGGTGTTCGAGCCAGAGGCCGGGCACTGGAGCTGGTGGGACTACCGCACCGGCGCCTGGGACCGGGACCGGGGCTGGCGTATCGACCACATCTACCTCTGCGAACAACTGCTCGCCTGCGCCACCAGCTGCGTGATCCACAAGGCCACCCGCGGCAATGAGCAGCCCAGCGACCACGCCCCAGTGGTGGTGAATCTGGTGTGGCCGCCTGAAACCGACAACTGGAACTAAGAACTGGAGCTGAGCCCGTTCAGAACACCACCGCTTCATCGGGCAGCGCCTGGCCCTGGGCCTGCAACACCGCCACCCTGCGAGCCGATTCGCCGCAACTACTTGGGGTGGGGAAGATCTTGCCGGGATTAGCAATATTCAGCGGATCGAAGGCCCGGCGCACCAGCTGCATCGTGGCCAGGTCATCGGGGCCGTACATCCAGTCGAGGTAGCAGCGCTTATCGCTACCCACGCCGTGCTCGCCGCTGATGCTGCCCCCCTCATCCACACACAGCCGCAGAATGTCTGCGCCCAGGGCCTTCACCCGCTCCTCGATGCCGGGCTCCTGGGCCGAGTAAAGGATCAAGGGGTGCAGGTTGCCGTCACCGGCATGAAAAACATTGGCCACCGGCAAGCCGTAGCTGGCGCTGAGCTGCTCAATCGCCGCCAGCACCCGGGGCAGGGCACTGCGGGGCACTACGCCATCCTGGAGGTAGTAGCTGGGGAAGCGGCGACCCAAGGCTGATACGGCCGATTTGCGCCCTTTCCACAGCAGGGCGCGCTCCTGGGCATCAGTGGCCTGGCGCACGGTGCGGGCGCCCGCCTGGGAGCAGAGCTGGGTGGCGAGCTGCACCGCCGCTGCCACCTCCCCCTCCTGACCATCCAGCTCGATCAACAGCAGTGCCGCCGCATCGCGGGGGTATTCATCAACGCCGAAGTAGTCGTTCACCGCCTCGATCGTGAGGCGATCCATCATTTCCATGCCAGCAGGCAGCAAGCCGGCGGCAGTCACCTGACGCACCGCCTCGCCGGCCGCTTCCATGCTGGTGAAGTCAGCTAGCAGCACGGCCACGCTCTGGGGCGCCCGTAGCAGCCTCAGGGTGATCGCCGTAGCGATACCCAAGGTGCCCTCACTGCCGATAAAGGCGCCCCGTAAATCGAGTTCAGGGGTTTCGTCGAGCTCGCTGCCCAGGCAGGTGGTGCTGCCATCTGGCAGCACCACCTCCAGACCCAGCACGTGGTTGCTGGTCACGCCGTATTTGAGGCAGTGCACACCACCGGAATTTTCGGCCACGTTGCCGCCGATGCTGCAGGCCACCTGGCTGGAGGGATCTGGGGCGTAATAAAAGCCATCGCCGGCCACCGCCCGCGTCACCCAGCTGTTGATCACACCGGGCTGCACCGTGATGCGCTGGTTTTCCAGGTCTATGGCCAGCACCTGGCGCATGCGGCTGGTGGCGATCACCAGGGCCTCGATCTCAGCCACGGCGCCGCCGGAGAGGCCGGTGCCGCTGCCCCGGGCCACAAACGGCACTCCTTTTTGATGGCAGAGCTTCACCGCGGCAGCCACCTGGGCAGTCGTCTCAGGCAGCACCACTAGAGGCGGCTGGTGCCGGCTGAGGGTGAGGCCATCGCAGTCGTAGGAAAGCAATTCCTGGCGCGCCGACACCACGGCGCGGAGTGGCAGGAACTGGCGTAACTGCCGCTCCATCTCTGGCCAATTGATGCCCAGATGACCCATCGCAAGAGGCTCAATTTACCGAGCAAGCACCAGGGGTCTGTTTTGGGTCAGGATGGTTGACGGTTTTGTCCCTCTGCGGGTTCCGCTTTGACCTCGGCTGCCACCTCCGCTCCGGCCTCGGGTTCTGCCCACAACACCAGCCGCTCCCAGGAGCTCTTCAATGCTGCCCAGAGCTTGATGCCCGGTGGCGTCAGCTCCCCGGTGCGGGCGTTCAAGTCGGTCGGCGGTCAGCCGATCGTGTTCGACCGGGTCAAGGGCGCCTACGCCTGGGACGTGGACGGCAATCGCTACATCGATTACATCGGCAGCTGGGGGCCGGCCATCTGCGGCCATGCCCACCCCGAGGTGATCGCAGCCCTGCATGAGGCCCTCGACAAGGGAACCAGCTTCGGCGCCCCCTGCGCCCTGGAAAACACCCTCGCCGAGATGGTGATTGCAGCCGTGCCTTCGGTAGAGATGGTGCGCTTCGTCAACAGCGGCACCGAGGCCTGCATGTCGGTGCTGCGCCTGATGCGCGCCTTCACCGGCCGCGAAAAGATCATCAAGTTCGAGGGCTGCTATCACGGCCACGCCGACATGTTTTTGGTGAAGGCCGGCTCCGGGGTGGCCACCCTGGGCTTGCCCGATTCCCCTGGCGTGCCGCGCAGCACCGCCGCCAGCACCCTCACCGCCCCCTACAACGATCTGGAAGCCGTCAAGCAGCTCTTCGCCGAGAACCCCGGTGAAATCGCCGGCTTGATTCTTGAGCCTGTGGTGGGCAATGCGGGCTTCATCACCCCCGAGCCTGGCTTCCTCGAGGGCATCCGCGAGCTCACCAAGGAGAACGGCGCCCTGCTGGTATTTGACGAGGTGATGACCGGCTTCCGCATCAGCTACGGCGGCGCCCAGGCCAAATTCGGCATTACCCCCGACCTCACCACCATGGGCAAGGTGATCGGTGGCGGCCTGCCCGTGGGGGCCTACGGCGGCAGAGCCGACATCATGTCGATGGTGGCCCCAGCCGGCCCCATGTATCAAGCCGGCACCCTCAGCGGCAATCCACTGGCGATGACCGCCGGCATCAAGACCCTGCAGCTGCTGCAGCAGCCCGGCACCTACGAGCGCCTAGAGGTAATCACCAAGCGGTTGGTCGCCGGTATCCTTGATGCTGCCCGCAGCGCCGGTCTGCCAATCTGCGGCGGCTCGATCAGCGCCATGTTTGGTTTCTTCCTCTGCGATGGCCCGGTGCGCAACTTCGAGGATGCCAAGGCGTCTGACACCGTGCGTTTCGGCAAACTGCATCGCGCCATGCTCGAGCGCGGCGTCTACCTGGCCCCAAGCGCCTTCGAGGCGGGCTTCACCTCCCTGGCCCACTCCGACGCAGACATCGATGCCACCATCGCGGCCTTCCGCGCATGCTTCGCAGCGGTGGCTTGACCCTGGCTCCCATGAAGCGTCGTCTTGCCTCCAGCCTGGCCGCCCTGCTCTCTGCTGCGGCAGCACTCAGCGCCTGCCAGGGCTCAGAGGATCAGGGTCCAGTCAATCTGAGCAAGGGCGTTCCCGTTGGGGCCGTATTGGCACTCACCGGCAATGCCAACGTCTACGGCCAAGACCAGAAAATCGGCATCGAGCTCTCCCTGGCAGCCCTCAATGGCGCCGGCGGCGTTAACGGCAAACCGCTATCCCTAAGCATCGAAGACGGGGGCAGCGCGGAGCCCAGTGCCAACGCTGCCGTCTCCTTGCAGATCAACCGGGGCATACTTGCCCTGATTGGCCCCACCCTCTCCCAGCAATCATTTTCTGCCGGTCCGATCGCCCAGCGCCGGGGCGTGCCCTTGGTGGCTCCTTCTAATACCGCTACCGGCATTCCGGAGATCGGCTATTTCATTAGCCGGGTATCAGCCCAAAGCTCGGTGATCGCGCCGCTCTCGATTGCCAAGGCCCTGCAACTCAACCCGGGCATCCGCCGGGCAGCGGTTTTTTACGCCCAAGACGACGCATACAGCACCGCAGAGACGGTGATCTTCCAGCAGGCCCTCACAGCCAAGGGACTCAAGCCAGTCACGGTGCAACGCACCCAGCTCAACGACCAAGACTTCCAAAGCCAGATCACCGCCGCCCTGAATCAGAAGCCTGATCTGGTGGTGCTGTCGCTGCAGGCGATGGATGGCGGCAACCTGATCCGCCAGTTGCGGGAGCTCGGCTACCGCGGCGCGATCGTGGTGGGCAATGGCATGAACACGCCAAACATCTACCCGATCTGCCAGAAGTATTGCGACGGCATCTTGATCGCCCAGGCCTACAGCCCGGAGCTGGCCACGCCCGCCAACCAGCGCTTTAATGCCGCCTTCGCTGCAGCCCAGGCCCGCAATCCCAAGGTCAGCCCGATCCCACCCCAGCTCACCGCCCAGGCCTACACCGCCATGCAGGTGATCGGCGAAGCGCTCGCTCGCCTCGATCGCAGCCAACCGCTCAAGGGCCTCAGCGTCAGCCAGGCCCGCCGGGCCTTGATGGCTGAAATCCTCGGCGGCACCTACCAAACCCCCCTCGGTGAAATCCGCTTCACGCCCGAGGGCGAGGTGATTCAGAAAAACTTCTTTGTCGCCCAGGTGCGCATGAATGCTGGGGGCAAAAGCGGACGCTTTAGCCTGCTGCCGTAGGGAAGCGGCATGGAAGGCCTGCTGCAACTGCTGTTCAACGGGCTTTCGGTAGGAGCTGTATACGCCCTGTTTGCCCTTGGCTACACCTTGGTGTTTTCAGTACTGGGGGTGATTAACTTCGCCCACGGGGCGATCTTCACCATGGGGGCCTACTTCACCTATCTGCTGATTGGTGGCGCGGTGGGTGCTAATGGTTTATTGGCCGGCCTGCAGTTCCCCTTTGCCCTGCCCTTCTGGCTGGCTCTGCCACTGGCGGGCATAGCCGCAGCCGCAGTGGCCCTAGTGGTGGAGCGCATCGCCTTCCGCCCCCTGCGCGATCGAGGCTCGGATCCCCTGCTGGCCCTGATCACCAGCCTTGGGGCCGGTGTGATTTTGGTGAACCTGATCCAGCTGCTGGTGGGAGCCGAGAGCTATTCGATTCCTGTGGGCACCCTTGGCTCCCTGCCGGCGGCGCTGAGCATCGCCGGCGCCAAGGTGCGCACCGTGCAGGTGATGCTGCTGGCCATCTCCGGCCTGCTGCTGGCAGCCCTTTCGATCTGGATAAACGGCAGCCGCAGCGGCAAGGCGCTGCAAGCCGTTTCCGAAGACCCGGTCACCGCCCAGCTGCTCGGCATCAACAGCGCTCGCGTGATCCAGATCGCCTTTGGCATCAGCGGCTTCCTGGCCGGCATGGCCGGCGGCCTGGTGGGGTTAAGCATCAGCATCGCCGGGCCTTACTTCGGCATTGGCTACGGGCTTAAGGGGCTGGGAGTACTGGTGCTGGGCGGGCTCGGCAGCGTGCCTGGGGCCGTGCTTGGCGGCTTGATCATCGGCCTGGCCGAGGCCTGCGTGCCCGCTGATCTATCGGGCTACAAAGATGCGGTCTCCTTTGGCTTCCTGTTCCTGGTGCTGTTGATCAGGCCCCAGGGTCTGCTGGGCCGACCCCAGGCAAACAAGGTTTGATCAGCATGGACGCCGGCCTGCTCGAACAAATGCTGCTGGGGGCCCTACTGGGCCTGTCGGTGTACCTGCCCCTGCGCTGCGGCCAGCTCTCCCTCGCCACTCCGGGCTTCTTCGCCATCGGCGGCACGGTGGCAGCCCTGCTATCAACGCGGGTCCCCGCCCTAGCCGGCAGCGGCAGCACCTACCCAGTCACTTCAGTTTTGCTGGAGATGGCGCTAGCGGCCCTGCTCACAGGCGTGCTGGCCCTGGGCCTGGGCAGGGTGGTGCTGCGGCTGCGGGGCATCTACCTAGCCATCGCCACGATCGCCCTGGTCGAGATTCTGCGGGTTGTCACCCTCAACCTGGAATTCACTGGCGGAGCCCTGGGCATCTTCGGCATCCCCCAGCCCTTCAATAGCGCCGCTGGCTACGCCGCCTTCACCCTGGCGCTGTTGGCCCTGATCTGCTGGCTATGCGACCGGCTCGAAAAGACCCGGCCCGGCCGGGCCATGGCCGCCATCCGCGACGACGAACTGGCCGCCGCCAGCCAGGGCATCAACACCGCCGACACCAAACTGCTCGCTTTTGTACTGAGTGCCCTGGTGGCTGGAATCACCGGCGTGGTTGCGGCCCACTTCCTCAACTCCTGGAACGCCAAGCTGGGCAACTTCGACGCCAGCATCACCACCCTGGCGTTTGTGGTGTTCGGCGGCTCGCGCACCTGGCTGGGGCCGGTGTTTGGCGGGCTGCTGCTCACCGCCCTACCAGAGCTGCTGCGCCCGGTCGGCGACCTGCGCCTAATCGTGTTTGGCGCCGTGATTCTGGTGGGTCCCCTGTTCTTTCCCCAGGGAGTGATCACCCCGGAGCTGTTCAAGTCGTTCAAGCCGCGAATACGAGGCATCCCCACGGCAGCAGCGCAGGGGGTAAAGCAATGACCCTGCTCCAGCTTGAGGATGTGGGGGTGCGCTTTGGTGGCCTGCGGGCCCTGCAGGGTGTCGATCTTGAGGTGAAGCAGGGCGAGATTTTTGGCCTGCTCGGCCCCAACGGTGCCGGCAAGACCACCCTTTTCAACGTGATTTCTGGCCTCACCGCCCCCAGCAGCGGCACCGTGCGCTGGCGAGGGGCAAGCCTTGATGGGCTCAGCAGCCACCGCATTGCCCGCCTCGGCATCGCTCGCACCTTCCAGAATCTGCGGCTATTCAGCAGCATGAGCTGCCTTGAAAATGTGCTTGTGGGAATGCATCAGCACGCCCGTCAGCCGCCCCTTGCAGCCCTGCTGCAAACCCAGTCCTTTCGCCGCCGCGAATCCCAGCTGCAGCAACAGGCTCTAGCGCTGCTTGACCTATTTCAACTGGAAGCCACTGCCCACCAAGACGCCGCCAGCCTCTCCTATGGAGACCGGCGCCGGCTGGAGATGGCCCGGGCCCTGGCCAGCCGTCCCCAGCTCCTGCTGCTCGATGAGCCGGCCGCTGGCATGAACCCCTCAGAGAAAGATGAGCTGCGGGAGCTGATTCGGCGCATCCGGGACCAGTTCAAGCTGACGGTGCTGATCATTGAGCACCATGTGCCCTTGATGTTGGGCCTGTGCGACCGGCTGGTGGTGCTCAACTTCGGCCAACGCATCGCCCTGGGCAGCCCCGACCAGGTGCGGCGCGACCCGGCGGTGATCGAGGCCTATCTGGGCGGTGGCGCATGAACGGCCCCCAAGCGCCCCTGCTCGAGCTGCGCAACCTGGTGGTGCGCTACGGCAGCATCACGGCCCTGCATGGCATCAATCTGAGGGTGCAAGCTGGCGAGTTGGTGACCCTGCTAGGGGCCAATGGCGCCGGTAAAAGCACCACCCTGCGGGCCATCTCCGGCCTGATTCACCCCGTCGGCGGCGAAATCCTCTGGCATGGCGGCTTGATCAATCGCCTGCGCACCGAGCGCACCGTGAAGTTGGGCATCAGCCACTGCCCGGAGGGCCGGCGCGTGCTCAGCCGCCAGTCGGTAGCCGACAACCTGGCCCTGGGCGCCTGGTTGCGCCGGGACAAAGCCGCTATCGCCACAGATCTGGAGCGCTGCTACGCCTTATTTCCCCGCCTGGCCGAGCGCCGCAGCCAGCTGGCCGGCTCCCTCTCCGGAGGAGAGCAGCAGATGCTCGCCATCAGCCGCTCCCTGATGGCCAGGCCCACCCTGTTGATGCTGGATGAGCCGAGTCTGGGATTAGCGCCCCGGCTCGTAGCCGAGGTGATGGCCGCTCTGTCCCAGCTGCACCGAGACGGGCTGACGATTCTGCTTGTAGAGCAAAACGCCCAGGCCGCCCTGACCATTGCCGATCGTGGCCTAGTGCTGGAGGCGGGCAGCATCAGCGCCGGCGGCAGCTCAGAACAACTCCTGGCCGACAACAGCCTCCAGGCTTCCTATCTGGGGGAGAACTGAGCAGCTGCAGCTCAATCGTTCTCGGTAGCTCCAAAGCAATGCATTAGGGCATCGCCCCAGCTGTTGATTGCCGCTAGCTCGTGGTCCTTGGCGCTGCCCAAGGCCTTGGCGTGCTCGCGCAGCAACACTGTCTTATCGATGGCATGTCCATGCTCAGCCGCCATGGCCACGATGTCGTCTACCCCGGCAGCGGCATGCAGCTTGTCGCGGAGGGCGGCATCACCAGCAACACGGGCCACAAAGGCCTGGATAGACGCAACAGACATGACTGACTCAGTAACCAGAGCTACTACTAGCAGGCCAAACCATGGCGAGCTCGATACGTTGAGGCGAGTGTCAAGGCAGCAATGGCCCGCGAACGCTTCTTCCTTGAGCTCGATCCACCAGATAGCAGTCTCAAAAGCCTGCCCCACGTGGTGGTGGTTGGCGGGGGCTTCGCCGGACTCAAGGCCTGCCATGCCCTGATTGGCAAGCCGGTGCGCGTCACCCTGATCGATAAACGCAACTTCAGCCTGTTCCAACCCCTCCTTTATCAGGTAGCAACAGGGCTGGTTGCGTAGGGGGATGTGGCCTCACCCCTGCGGCAGCTGGTGGGGCAGGCACCCAATGTGCAGGTCTTATTGGGTGAAGTGGAAGAGATCGACACCCAGGCGAAGCAGATCGTGTTCAACGACCGGCAGCTGGCCTACGACCACCTGATCCTGGCGGCCGGCTCCGGTAGCAGTTACTTCGGCCACGACGAATGGTGCGAAGCAGCGCCACCGATGAAGATTCTCGAGCACGCCGATGAGATCCGCCGGCGGGTGCTGCTGGCCCTTGAGGAGGCCGAACAGACCCCCGATCCGGCGCGGCGGGCCTTTCTGCAATCGGTCGTCGTCGTGGGTGGCGGACCTTCGGGTTGCGAACTCTCCGGCTCCCTGATGGAGCTGATGGCCCATGCCCTCGGCCGCGACTTCAAGCAGCTCGATCCCCGCCTGTGCAAGGTCACCTTGGTGGACCCGGGCGATCGAGTGCTGCGGGCGATGGATCCGAGCCTCTCGGCCGCCGCCGGCAGCTATCTGCAGTCCGCAGGGGTAGAGCTACTGCTAGGTGGGCGGGTTCAGACAATCGAAGCGGAGAAAGTGGTTGTTAACACCAGCGAAGGTGCCCGCACCCTGGAAGCCGCCACCATCTGCTGGACCGCCGGCGTGAAGGCCTCCCCTCTAGGCCAGGTGCTGGCCGATGCCAGCGGTTGCACCGTCGACCGGGGCGGACGGGTGGTGGTGGAGCCCGACTTCTCGATTCCAGGCCATCCAGAGATCCGCGTCATCGGCGACCTCTGCTCATATAGCCACACCAGCGATGGCAAACCCCTGGCCGGCATGGCAGGGCCAGCCGTGCAAATGGGCGGCTGGGTGGCGGCCGACATAGTGGCAAAAATTCAAGGCCGAGCCCACAAAGCCTTCCAGTTCAACGATTTCGGCACCATGGCGGTGGTCGGTCCACTCCATGCCGTCGCCGACCTCCGCGGCCTCAAGGTGAGTGGCCTGCCGGGCTGGATCCTCTGGGGCCTGGCCCACTTGATGTTCATGCCCGCCAATGAAAATCGGTTGACCCTGCTCACCAAATGGTTGTGGGCGATCGCCACCCGTCAGCGGGCCTCGATGCTGATCACCGGTCGTCCGAATCAGCACCTGAATGTGGAGGTGGGACTGGTACAGCCGACAACCACTACCTGACCTTCTGCTGTTCAGACTGCAGGGTGTAACGACTGATCAGCAAGACACTCACAATAGCCAGTCCTGGTTGATGAAACTGCCGCGAGATGCGAAACATGCTCGCCACAAAGATGGCGTCTGTGGCAAATAGAAGTTTCCAAAAGCTAACCTCAAAAAGCCGCAATCTGCGGGTTGCATCTGCAATGAGATCAAATACAAAAGTAATCAACCCCATGGCGATCAGAAAGTTCAAAACGATCGGACGGGATAGCGTCCATCCAAGGGAGGTTGTGGTCGTTGAGCGGCGGTAGCAGCTCAAGCATGGCGCCCATACCAAACACGATTGATCTCCACGCTGGAGAGAGCCAACCAGCAACGCCGAAAGCTGTGATGAGTTGCTAAACAGCCGTGAGCATTTCCTGACAGCGGGACCTTATGGCGCGGCGATTAAAGTTGAAAGCTAATTGCTTTTATACCGGTGACAGTTCCTGCTTCTCCCGCCCTGCGCTGGGTCACCGCAGCCCTGCTGTTTGCTGCGGCCGGGCTGTCGGTGGTGCTGCCATTTGTCTCGGCCACCTTGCTCACCATCGCCGTTGGGGCCGTATCAGTGATTGCCGGGGTATCCCAAATACTTCGTCTCACTGGCGAAGCCGATATCAAAGGAAAAATCTTCCGCCTGTTCTCCGGCCTGCTTTATTTGGGCGGCGGCGTCTGGGTGCTGGCATTCCCAGTTGCCAGTGAGGTGAGCTTGACGTTGTTTGTCGGCTTCCTGCTTGCTTTCGAGGGCGTGATGGAGCTAGCCGCCGCGGCCACCGGCCAGGGAGCGGCTCGTGGCTTGGTGCTGATTGACGGCATCGTCACCGCCGTACTCGGCGGCATGCTGATTGCCGAATGGCCCTCAGACAGCATCTGGGCGATCGGCATGTTGTTTGGCATTGGCATGGCGTTTTCCGCCATCAACCTGCTCACGGCCCCACCTAGCCAGCCTTAACAACTTAGTTGCCAATCGCCTCCACTATCGCCTCGGTTTTTGGGCTGGTGAACCAAACACCGTCGTCACCAGCGACAAACCATTTGATGGCAAAAGCGCTCATGGCCTACTGGGGGCGCCGTAGCCCCCACCTCCGGGGGTCTCAATGCGCAGGGCTTCACCGGGCTGGAGCTCCAGCTCGCAGCAGCCGTCGAGCTGCCGGCTCGAGCCATCAACCCCGATCCAGGTGTTGCGGCCGCAGGCGCCCGGCAGCCCGCCGGCCAACCCCGCGGGAGCCACCCGCCGCGCACCAGAGATCAGGGCAACGGTCATCGGGGCCAAAAAACGCAACTGCCGCACCGCCCCAGCGCCTCCCCGAAACCGCCCATCCCCGCCCGATCCGGCCCGGATCCCAAAGCGCTCCAGCCGCACCGGAAAGCGCGTTTCCAAAATTTCCGGGTCGGTGATACGGGAGTTGGTCATGTGGCTCTGCACAGCGGCCGCCCCGTCAAAGCCCGCACCACCGGGGCGGATGCCAGCACCGCTGCCCCCACCGATCGTTTCGTAGTACTGGCATTGGCCATTACCAAAGCTGAGGTTGTTCATCGTGCCCTGGGCGGCGGCTTGCACCCCCAGCGCCGCAAACAGAGCGTTGGCTGCCGCTTGGGAGATTTCCACATTGCCGGCAACCACCGCCGCCGGCGGATTGGGATGCAGCAGGGAGCCGGGCGGCACAATCAGCTCGATCGGCTCGAAGCAGCCGGCATTGAGGGGGATCTGTTCGCCCACCAGGCAGCGAAACACGTAGAGCACCACAGCCTTGGTTACGGCTAAAGGGGCGTTGAGATTGCCGCTGTGCTGGGGCGAGGTTCCGCTGAAATCAACCTGAACCCGGCGAGCCTCAGCGTCGATGCGAACAGCTACCTGGATGAATGCGCCGTGGTCGAGCTCCACCCGGGCAGACCCGTCGCTGAGGTGCGCAAGCGCCCGAGCCACCGCCTCGGCACCGTGGGCTTGCCCATGGGCCATGTAGGCCCGCACCTCGTCGAGGCCGTGGCGCTCAATCAAGCGCCCCAGCTCCTGAACACCCAGCCGATTAGCCGCCGCCTGGGCTTGCAGATCGGCAAGCAACTGGTCGGGGTTGCGTACTGGATGGCTACCTGCAGCTAGTCGCTGCCGCCACACCGACTCATCAAAGTTGCCACTACTCAAAAAGGGCACGTTGTCGAGTAGTAGGCCCTCATCATCGATGCTGCGACTGAAGGCCGGCATCGAGCCCGGGGTGATGCCGCCCACATCGGCGTGGTGGCCGCGGCAGGCCACAAAAAACAAAGGGGCCCCAGCCTGGGAGTCGCCCAAACCAGGGACAAAAACCGGCGTAATGGCAGTGATGTCTGGTAGGTGGGTGCCGCCGTTGTAGGGATTGTTTGACAACACCACATCGCCAGAAGCCAATGGTTGGCGCTCGCCCCGGGCGATGGCGGCAAGCAGGCTGACCACGCTGTCGCCCATAGAACCGAGGTGCACCGGGATATGGGGGGCATTGGCTACCAGCTGACCCGCAGAATCGAAGAGGGCGCAGGAGAAATCGAGCCGCTCACGGATGTTCACCGAGCGGGCGCTCTGCTGCAGCCGCCCACCCATCTGCTCGGCGATGGCTGCAAAGCGGTGGTTGTAGAGCTCAAGCAGGGTGGGATCGGGCCCCTGCTCCACATGTTCAACACTCTTATCACCAGTCTGGCCAATTGCCGCGCCGTCCCGCTCCAACAGCAGGGCTCCATCGGCCAGCACCAGGGCACGCCAGCCAGGCTCCAGCACGGTGGTGGTGGTCGCATCGACAACCAGGGCTGGCCCCGCGAGCCTCTGCTGGGGCTGCAGCTGGGAGCGCTGCCACAGCGGCACCGGCCGCCAGCCAGCCGCCTCGCCCAGCCACAGGGGAGTGGTTGGGGCAAGCGGGGCTTCAGCCACTGCCTGTTCTGGAAGCACTGCCTGTTCTGGAACCACCGCCGGGGGAGCCAGCTCCACCAGCAGCCGCTCCACGATCCAGTCTTCGCCCACCGGGCGATAGCCGAAGCGCTGCAGATGGGCGGCGCTAAAAGCTCGCTGCAGGTCTTCAACTCCTTGCTCGTTGGGCAACCACGCCACCTCCAGCCCCCGCTCACTGCCGGCGGCCCGCAGCTCCAGCTGCACCCCAATCCGGCCTGTGGCGCCCTCGGCCAAATCCCCCAGCCGGCGCAGGTCGGCGAACCCCTGCTGCTCCAGCTCGGCGGAGCGCTGACGCAGCAGGGGCAGGCTTGCGGGGCCCAGTGGCAACCGCGGCGAGCATTCCAGCAGCAACCTCTGCTCGGCCATGCCGAGGCCATAGGCGGAAAGCACCCCCGCCAAGGGGTGGAGCAACACCCGCGTCACAGCCAGCACCTCAGCCAGGCGGCAGGCATGCTGACCGCCAGCCCCGCCGTAGCTCACCAACAGGGCCTCGCGCAGGTCGTGGCCGCGTTGGATCGAGATGCGGCGCAGGGCTTCCGCCATCGTTTCAATGGCGATCTGCAGGGCACCTGCCGCCAGCCGCTCCGGGCTGATCCCAGGGGCCACCGCGGCCATCTCAAGCGCCAGCTCCGCAAACCCTCGCCGCACCGCTTCCCCATCAGCGGGTTGGTCGCCCTTGGGGCCAAACACAGCCGGCAGGGCGGCAAGCGGCAGGCGGCCGAGCAACACGTTGGCATCGGTGATGGTTAGCGGTCCGCCGCGGCGGTAAGCCGCCGGACCTGGATCAGCTCCTGCAGAAACAGGCCCAACCTGCAGCCGCCTGCCGTCAAAGCGCAGCACCGAGCCGCCGCCAGCAGCCACGGTGTGAATCGGCAACATCGGAGCTTGCAATTCCAGCCCAGCGATCTCGGTGGCAGGGCTGCGCTCCCAGGCCAGATCACCACCAGCGTTTGACACGCAGCGGTCATCGAAATGGAACACATCGGTGGAGGTGCCACCCATGTCGAAACCAACGATCGGCCGCGACGGCAGCCCAGCGGCAGCAAGGGCCCTCCTGCCCACTGCCACGGCGCCCACCATGCCTCCGGCCGGCCCCGAGAGGATCGTGTCTTTGGCCAGCAGCAGTTCAGGCGCTGCCAGAGCCCCACTGGATCGCATCACCCGCAGCCGAGTTGCTGGCCCCAAGGCCAGCTGCACCTGGCGCAGGTAGCGGCCCAGCACCGGCGCCACCGCCGCCTCCACCAGGGCGGTCTGGCCGCGGGGCACGAGCCTTGGCTGGCCACTGAGCCGATGGGAGAGCACCACGGCCTCGAAGCCCAGGGGTGCGAGCCACTGCTCCAGCTGCAGCTCCTGACTGGGATTGCGGGTGCTGTGCAGCAGGGCCACCGCGCAACTGCTGTAGCCGTCGGCCTGGGCTTGCCGCAGCAGCTGCTGCAAATCCTCTCCCCACTGCAGCGCCTCAAGCTCGAATCCCTCCGCGTCCAGGCGCCCCTCCACCTCCAGAACCCGCACCCGCAGGGGGCTGGGCCGCTGAATGGCCAGGGCAAAGAGGTCGGGGCGGTGCAGGTCGCCGATGCTGAGCAGGTCGGCAAAGCCGCGGTTGATCAGCAGCACCACCCCGGCGCCGCGCTGCTCCAGCAATGCGTTGGTGGCAACGGTGGTGCCGAGCCTCACCTCCCGCACCAATCCCAGCGGCAGGGGGCTGCCGGCCATAACGCCGGGCTCCATGCTCAGCAGCGCAGCTATGGCACGCACGGCCGGGTCCCCCGGGCACTCCGGCTGCACCGACAGCACCTTGCGCACCAGCAGCTCGCCAGCTTGGCTGCAGCCCACCACGTCTGTGAAGGTGCCACCCCGATCAACCCAGAACCGCCAACCAGGGGCGGAACAAGCCGGCTGCACCGGCTCAGCGGTAGTTCTCAAACTGCAAAGGCACTTCCACGTCCTGGGCCTTGAGCAGGTTGATCGCCTGCTGCAGGTCGTCCTTGTTTTTGCCGGTGATCCGCAGGCTTTCGCCCTGGATCGAAACGGTCACCTTCTTGAGCTCGTCGCGCACGGTTTTGCTCAGCTGCTTGGCCAGCTCAGAGCTCAAACCTTTGCGCAGTTTCACCACCTGCTTCACCCGGTTGCCCCCCACGGGCTCGGGGCTCTGGAAGTCAAAAATCTTCAGCGAGAGGTTGCGCTTGGTTGCCTTCTGGCGCAACACGTCCTCCACGGCCTGAAGGGTCATGTCGCTGGCGGTGGTGATGGTGAGGCTCGCCTCCTCCACCTCGATTTCGGTATTGGAATCCTTGAGGTCGTAGCGGGTGCCCACGTCGCGGCGCACCTGATCGATTGTGTTGACGAGCTCCTGGCGATCGAAATCGCTCACCACATCGAAGGAATAGGTGTCGGCCATGGGGCGCAGTTTGGAGGTCGGAGGCGTTCACGGATCGTAGGGGCGGCCTGTCAGCCTGAACAAGCACTGATTGCGCCTGCAGTTCATGACCTCCACCCTCGCCCCTTTCGCCTGGTCGTTGCTGCTGGCAGCTGGTGTGGTGGTATTCAGCACTGTGCCCCTGGGCGCCGCCCGCTCCCAGGCCAATTTCCAAATGGCCGACCTGGGCGCCCCGCGGGCGATGTTTGAGCGGCTGCCGGCCTGGGGCAAGCGGGCGGCCTGGGCCCACCAAAACTGCTTTGAGGCCTTCACCCTGCACGCGCCCGCTTCCCTGCTGTGCCTGGTGGCGGGTGTGAGCAGCCCGGTAGCAATCGCCGCGGCCTGGATCCATCCCCTGCTGCGCCTGGCCTACATCGGCATGTACGTAGGCAACGTGCCACCGCTGCGAGGCCTCTGCTGGGCTGGCGCTCTCACCTGCAGCGGCTTGCTCTACGTAGAAGGCCTAAAAGCGCTGCTGGGCTCCTAAGCCACAGATTTAATCGAAGAACATCACGCTCACCACCTTGCCCATGTCCTCCGCGACCCGGCAGCTGGCTAGCAAGGTCTCACTGTCGTGGAAGGCGTAACAAATCAGCTGATCGCAACGACTGATGATGTCTTGGTTGCAGAGGCTGCTTGCCATCGGCAGGGGCAGCTCATCGTGCTCTGGCTTCTCCACCAGATGCAGCACTCGCTCCAATTGATCGCGAGACTCTCCAGGTTGGCGATCAAGACTCTGGGGCAAAAGCACGGTGAGCCTGGCCGGATCAATCTCCAGCACGCTGCGAATCACCGCCGCATTAACGCCCTGGGATCCAGAGGTGATCAGATTGTGACCCTCCTGGGCCAGGGAGCGGGCCACTAATTCGACCAGATGGATCGAAACCACGGGCACATGGCGACTGCCCAAAATTGCAATCCGACGCTTGCTGCGGTCCTGGAGCATCGCCAGTTCCTGGGCCAGGGTGTCGATACGATCAATCGACGGAAGATCAAGGGACCGCGACACCAGTAGCCACCTGCCAGTCCTTTGAAACTAGCAGCGTTATTTCATTAACGCGGGCAACTGCAACCGAGCAAACAGGCGCTCGAAATTGCAATGCTCTTCCACCAGCCGGAAGGCAAAGCTTGCCTTCACCACTTCGTGCAGACGCACATGACCAAAGGCCTGCTCAATCACTTCCACCGTAGTGAGGGTGTCGTGCTCCACCTTGAGCAGGGGCACTTCGAGCTCCTCGGCCCGGTTGAGCAGCTGGGGCAGCGGGTCTCCAGCGCCCGTGAGAATCAGGCACTGGGTTGAGGCCTCCAGGGCTGCCAGCTGAATATCGGTGCGATCAGCGCCCGTCACCACCGCCATGTTGCGGCGGCGCCGGAAAAACTCCATTGCCGAGTTGACGTTCATGGCGCCAATCGAGAGGGTTTCCACCAGGAGATCGAGCCGTTCCGGGCAGCACAGCACCTGGGCACCGAGACGCAGGGCCAGCTCCTCCACCGTGACACTGCGCAGCAGGGGGCTCTGGGGCATGACGCCAAGCACCGGCAAACCAAGGCGCTCCAGGGCAGGTACCACTTCGGCGCACAGCTGGGCCACAAGCCCCGGCTTGACTGCATTGAGCACCACCCCCGCCAGATGCTCACCCAACTCGGCCTGAGCCGCCAGGAGCGGGTCGATGCTGCAGCTATCGATCCAGGGATGCACCAGCAACACCGATGCCTCCAAGCCCCGGGCCAGCTGGGCCAGGCTGAGGCCGTAAAGCAATCCCTCATGCAGGCTGCCGGCAGCTTCCAGCAGGGTTAGCCCGTCGCTGGCGGCGGCCAGCTGCTCACGCAGCTGCTCAAAACCCGAGCCGGGATCCAAGTCACCCTGCAGCAGCCGCCGCTCTGCCGTGGCCGGATCGAGCACATGCAGGGAGGGAATCAGGTTGGCTTCCGGAAGCCCCAGGGTGGCGCCGATGAAACGCACATCGGCATCCAGCAAAGGCACCTGGCTGGCAGCATCCACCGGGCTATCGAGGCTGGTGGCTAGGGGCTTGCCAAAACGCACCGGTACCCCTTGACGAGCCAGCTGGCGGGCCATGCCAAGCACCACCGCCGATTTGCCACTGAAGGATTCGCAGGAGCCGATCAGCAAGGTGGGGGCCATCGGTCAACCTCGCTTGGGGGTGTCTTGAAGCGAAATTTAGGCGGCGCTGCCCACTGCTTCGGTAGCAAGGGGCTGCTGACCCAGCAACAGCCACTGCCAGAAACTCGCCGGCAACTGCTCCCCCTCCCGATCCATCAACCACTGCACCAACTGGTGGCAGGGCAGGTCAAAGCTGTACTTCACCTCTGGTAAATCAGGAAAAGTCAAATCGCAGTGGAGAATTTCCTGGGGTGCCGTCTCACCACTCCAGCTAAGCCGCAGCATGTGGCTACGCCCCCCCTGCAGCAGGCGCTTACCGGCCCAATCGCCCGCCAACAGGATCGCCAAAGCACTCTCTAAAGGCATCAGCCGCCCTAGCCCCCCGCAGTAAGGAGCAAATAGGGGCACTAAGGGTGCAACAGTCTCAGGGAACATGCCAGTGGGCATCAAGGCGGCGTATACGTCAACTATTTCCAGCCATGCTGACGCGTCGGCCGCCGTTTATGCCAGGCAGATGACCAATTTTGATGGATGCCGGATCGCGGTTACTGGTGCGAGCGGCAGCCTGGGTCGGGCCCTGCTCCAGGAGCTAGCCCAGCAGGGCGCCTCGCTGGTAGCCCTCACCAGCAGAAGCGAACCCCTGCTCCTGCTGGATCCTGCTGGCACAGCGATTCCCCTAGAGCAGGTCTGCTGGCAATGCGGCCAGGAGCAGGAGCTACGTGGGCTACTGGAGCGGGTAGACATCCTGGTGCTGAACCACGGCATCAACCAGCAACAGCGCCGCAGCCGCTCTGCCACGGCGCTTGCCCTGGAGGTGAATGCCCTTAGCAGCTGGCGGCTGCTGGAGCTGTTTGCCGAGGTGGTGCAACAAAGCCACCGCCCAGAGCGGCCCAAGCCCGAGGTGTGGATCAACACCTCGGAGGCGGAGATCCAGCCAGCCCTCAGCCCTCTCTATGAATTGAGCAAACGGCTGCTAGGCAGTTTGGTGAGCCTGCGTGCCCTGGATCTCTCTGGTGCCAGCGGGCCCCTGCGCATCCGCAGGCTGGTGCTGGGGCCATTCCGCTCAAGCCTCAACCCAATCGGGGTAATGGGGCCGGGATTCGTGGCCAATCAGGTAATTGCCCAGGCCCGATTAGGGCTCAGTTTGATCATCGTGACCCCAAACCCCCTCACCTATGTGTTGATGCCGCTAAGCACCCTGGCGCGTTGGGGCTACTTCAAGCTGCTGACGCGGCCAAGCCCCGGCCAGCCCTAGAAATCGCGGTCGGTGAGGATTTCGCAACCGTCACTGGTTACGGCGATGGTGTGCTCCCACTGGGCCGACCAGCTGCCATCAACGGTCACCACGGTCCAGCGATCCTTGAGGGTGCGGCAGGCCTTGCTGCCGGCGTTGAGGATCGGCTCCACCGCCAGGGTCATGCCCGGGCGCAGCTTCATGTTGGGCAGATCTCGGGTGCGGAAGTTGAACACCGAGGGCTCCTCGTGCAGATTGCGGCCCACTCCATGGCCCGTGTAGTCCTCCACCACCGCAAAACCGTGGGCCTCGACGTGGTCTTGGACCGCTCCAGCGATGTCGAGCAAGGTGTTGCCCGCCTTTATCTGGCGCAGCCCTTGCATCAGCGATTCCTGGGCCACCCGGCAGAGGGTCTGGGCCTCCTCGGTGGCGCCTTCACCTACACAAAGGCTGACGCAGCTGTCGCCGTGATAGCCGTCGAAGTAGGCACCGGTGTCGATCTTCACCAGGTCGCCGGCCTGAATAACCCGTTTGCTGTTCGGGATGCCGTGGACTACTTCGTTGTTGATTGAGGCGCAAATGCTGGCCGGGAAACCGTGATACCCCTTGAAACTGGGAGTAGCACCCATCTCGCGGATGCGCTTCTCGGCATGGCGATCGAGGTCGCCGGTGCTCATGCCGGGAGCCGCCAGCTCCAGAATTTCGCGCAGCACCGTGGCCACAATCCGGCTGGCCTTGCGCATGGTGTCGATCTCGCGGGCCGACTTGATTTCAACGCCGCGCCGTCCCTTCTGGATGCGTGGACCGGTTTCAACGGTGGGGGAGGCAACCGGCGCGCCCTTGGTGCTGGCCAGTAGGTCGGCAAACAAATTCATGCAATGACCCACCGGCAGCTATCCGGCAGCGATGTAGGGCAGAACTGAAAGCTACCAATGGGAGTGGACCGCTGTGGCAAAGCCGGAATAGCAAACGGGGCACCACGAGCCGGTACACTTGATCTTTGGCCAGGCGTAGCGGAGCTGAGATGGCAACGGAGTCGACAGAAAATCAAGCGGCTGATCAGGTGGTAGACGCCACCGCGAGCACGGCAGCTCCTGCGGCTACCGCGGTGCAAGAAAAACCCGCCGCCACGAAGGCCAAAGCCGGCAAACTCAGCGCCCAAGAGCTGATCCGGGCCTTTGAGGCTGAGCAACTTAAAGACGAGCTGCCCGACATTTACGTCGGCGACACGGTCAAGGTGGGTGTGCGCATCCGCGAAGGCAATAAGGAGCGCGTGCAGCCCTATGAGGGCGTGGTGATCGCTAAGCGCCATGGCGGCCTCAACGAAACGATCACTGTGCGCCGGATCTTCCAGGGCATTGGCGTGGAGCGGGTCTTCATGCTTCACAGTCCTCAAGTTGCCTCCGTCAATGTGGAGCGCCGGGGTAAGGTGCGTCGGGCGAAGCTCTTCTACTTGCGCGACCGGGTGGGTAAAGCCACGCGCGTCAAGCAACGCTTCGACCGCTGAGGTTGCCAACGCAACGTCAGCCTGCCGTCTTGAGATTCCTCTAGACAGCTGGCTGATTAGCTGCGGTCTCCTATTTACGGGGCATCGGCCATGCGCCGTTAGTTCAGTTGGTAGAACGCAGGTCTCCAAAACCTGATGTCGGGGGTTCAAGTCCTCCACGGCGCGTTCGATGCCCCAATTTGCAGTTTGCTGGTTTGAGCATGGAGTTGGATTTACAACCCGGGGATGTGGTCAAGGTGCTCGAATCAGCCGCTCTGGGCTGGGTTCGAGCTCGGGTGATCCGGGTGAAATCCGGTGGCAGGGTGGTTGTGCAGAGCGACCAAGGTCGTGAATTCACAGCCCGAGGCAATCAGGTTCGTTTGATTGAGCCAGCAGGGTTTAGGCCCTGAGATTCATGCGGCTTTAAATGCCTATCCGCAATGCCGGTCTGCCCTAAACCAATTGGTTGACGAGCGGACCGGCCATCACGGATACTTTCAAAGTCGCCTCCGCGACACAGTTAGCCTAAAAAGCTGCCTGGGACTGTAGTTCAACCGGTTAGAGCACCGCCCTGTCACGGCGGAAGTTGCGGGTTCGAATCCCGTCAGTCCCGTTCCATTTCAATTTGGAGTTGCCCCTGTGGATGCTGCGCAGTCCGTAGCAGGGCAACCTTCTTCAGATCGCCAAGTGCGTGTTCGCCTCGCCCCGAGCCCAACGGGCACGCTGCACATAGGCACCGCCCGCACAGCAGTATTCAACTGGCTTTATGCCCGCCGCCTGGGCGGTCAGTTTTTGCTGCGCATTGAAGACACCGATAAAGAGCGCAGCAAGCCCGAATACACCACCAACATCCTCGAAGGGCTGCAGTGGCTGGGGCTGCAATGGGATGGCGAACCCATAATTCAGAGCGCTCGCATCAGCGAGCACCGGGCCGCCATCGAGCAACTGCTTGCATCCGGCCACGCCTACCGCTGCTACGCCAGCGAGGCGGAACTCACCGCCATGCGGGAGCAGCAGGCGGCCAGCAAGCAGGCCCCCCGCTACGACAACCGCCATCGCGACCTAACCGCCGAGCAGCAACAGGCCTTCATCGCCGAGGGGCGCCAAGCCACCATCCGCTTCCGCATCGACGACGACGCCACGATCACCTGGAGTGACCTGGTGCGGGGCGAAATGCGCTGGGCCGGCGCCGATTTAGGTGGCGACATGGTGATAGCCCGCCGCGCCGCCGCCGACCAAATCGGCGACCCCCTCTACAACCTCGTGGTGGTGGTGGACGATGCCGCCATGGCCATCAGCCATGTGATCCGCGGCGAAGACCACATTGCCAACACCGCCAAACAGCTGCTGCTTTATCAAGCCCTTGGCGCCGAGCCCCCGGTGTTTGCCCACACACCCCTGATCCTCAACCAGGAGGGCAAGAAGCTCTCCAAGCGCGACGGCGTCACCTCGGTGAGCGACTTTCAGCAGATGGGCTACACGGCTGAAGCCCTGGCCAACTACATGACCTTGCTGGGCTGGTCGCCGCCGGAGGGGATGGGCGAGCGCTTCAGCCTGGCTGAGGCCGCGGCAGCGTTTTCCTTCGAGCGGGTCAACCGCGCCGGCGCTCGCTTCGACTGGGACAAGCTCAACTGGCTAAGCGGCCAGGTGCTGCACGAGCTGGGCCCCGAGGCCCTGCGGCAGCAGCTGCTGCCCCTCTGGGCCGCCGCGGGCTGGCCGGCTGATTCCAGCGGCATCAGCGCAGATCCCGCCTGGCAGCTACAGCTATGTGAGCTGCTCGGCCCCTCCCTCACCCTGCTGGCCGACGGTGTCGACATGGCCCGGCCGTTCTTTGCAACCCCAGCCCTCAACGAAGCTGCCAGCGCCCAGCTCGAACTCGAGGGTGCCCGCCCAGCTCTGGCAGCCCTACTGGAGCAGTTGCCGCCTGGTGCCCTGGAGCCCGATCAGGCCCAGGCGCTGCTTGGCGAGGCCGCAACTGCCGCTGGCGTCAAGAAGGGCGTGATCATGAAGAGCCTGCGGGCAGCGCTACTCGGCAGCCTCCAGGGCCCAGACCTACTTGCCACCTGGCTGCTGCTGCACCGATGCGGCGACGACCGCCCCCGCATCGCCCGCTGCCTCTGAGAGGCCAAGCCAGCGGGCCAGGGGGCCGGCGCTTAGGCCCTGCAGCCCCACGGTGAGCAGGATCGTCAAAAACACCAACCCCTGCAGACGGCCGGCCACCGCCGCGGTAACAATGCCGCGGGGCGCCAGCCAGCTCATCAGGGCCCGCTGGGGCAGGCTGAAATCGAGGCCCCAGGTGGCCAGGCCGATGGCCACGGGGCGCACCAGCAGCATCAAACTCAGCACACAGGCCACCCCTCCCCAGCCCAAGGGGCTGAGTTCGGCCCAGCTCACATCTGCAGCCAGGAGGGGAAAAAGCATCGTGATCGCCAGCTGGGCCAACTGACGAATCAACTCATCGAGCTCGGCGGCATCGATATCGGGCCGGCGACCCACCACCACACCAGCAGCCACGGCCGTTGGCAGCCCCGATTCGGGCAGCAGCAACTCACAGCCACTAAACATCAGAAACAAAGTGCCCAAGGTGAGCTGGAGCCGCAGGGCCCCGGCCGGCTGGGCGGGGATGCGGCGCAGGGCTTCGGCCAGCAGCCAGCCGCAGAGCGCGCCGATCACCACACCGCCGCCAAGCCGTTGCAACAGCCCCAGGGCCAGCTCCCGCCAGCCATGGAGGTCGCCGAGGGCCAGCTCCAAAAGCAGTAGCGCCAGCACGGCACCAATCGGCTCCAGGATCAGGCCCTCCCCCTCCAACACCTCGCCCAGGGGCGGCGCCAGGCGGATCTGCCGCACCAGCGGGGTTACCACGGTGGGGCCAGTAGCCAGCACGATGCGCAGCACTGCCTGCTTGGTGGCATCACCGGGCAGGCGCAGGTTGATGCCACCGTCAAACAGCACCAGGCTCACCAGCAGGCCCACCACCGTGCCCAGACCCGCACCCAGGTCGAGGGGTTCTACAAGGCCAAAGCCGGAGCGGCCGATCACCAGGCCGGCGCTGAGCAGCAGCACCACGCCAGGCAAGCCGGTGAGCCAGGCCAGGGCCTGAGCTGTGGCCCCGGCAAAAACCGTGACCCCCCAGAGCAGACCCAGCCGCTCAGGCGTCATTCATCGAGGGCGTTGAACTTGGGCTCCACATGGATACCAATCACGCCGTTGGGTCGCACCACCAGATACTCGCCCTCCAGGTCGCCGATCGGCACATTCACGAAGGCGTCTGGGGCGGAGGCGGTGAGCACCCCTCCATACCACTGCTGAAACGCCTCCAGGGTGGGGAAATGGACGGTTTCGGTCTGGCCGCCGCTCATATGCAGATGCACGGCGTAGCGGCGGGGGATGCGGGACATGGGTGCGCGCCAGGCAGCGAAACGGAGGTGCCCACAGGATGCCCCAGGGTCTGTTGGTTGTGCCAGGTGAGGGGTTGCAGCGCAACATCGCTGGCCAAATAGAGGGGATGGCGGGGCTGGCCGGCGGCGGTGAGACCCAGGGCCCAGAGACCACGCCCCTGCACCAAGGCCAGCACCTCCTGATCGCGCCCCCGCCAGGTGCCCTGGTTGCCCCAGCCCAGCCAGAGGGTGGCTTCAGGCTGGGCTGCCAGGCGCCGCTGGATCCAGGAATCAGCCTCTGCCCCCACCGGATCAGCTACGCGGCGCAGCACCGCCGGCGATGGGCTGATGCGCGCAAACAGGTTGAGCACCTCGAGGCTGCCGTAGCCCCAGCGCTGGGCAAAACCCACCAACCGCCGCAGGGTGGGATCGTCGCGCTGCCCATCGGCCCGCGACGGATTGAGGCCGATGAAGAGCAGCCTTGGCGCCGCCGGCTGCCACAGCCGCTCCAGCCACCAGCGGTACTGGCCGCAGGGGCTGAAGGCGGCTGCCAGCGTGGTCGCCAAGACCGGATCCGTCAAAGCTCCTAATCTGGGTCCATGGCAAGCCTGGCCGCTATTCGCACCGCACGCCGCCAGGAGCGGCTCTCCGCCCTACGCCAGGGAGCAGCCACCACAGCTGCCGCCTGGACAAACGCTGAGATTTGGCTGTTCGGCTCGCTGGCGCGCGGTGACTGGGACGCCTATTCCGACGTAGACCTGCTGGCCATCGCCCCCAGCCAGCCGGAGGCGGATGCCCTGGCCGATGCCCTGCTTGGCGCCCGTCTGGGAGACGACGTGCTTGCGCTGACCCAGGAGCGCTGGCAGCAACTGAAGCAGGGTGACGATCCCTACTGGCGGGCCATCGGCCGCGACGCCCTGCGCCTGGATCAGCCGTGACTCCCAGGGTTGAGGCCTGGATCCGCCAGGCCCAAAACGATCTGGAGGCAGCGCGCTTCACGGCCGGCCAGGGGTTCCATGCCCAGGCCTGCTACCTGGCGGGTCAGGCCGCCGAAAAGGCGCTCAAGGCCCTGGTGCTGGCAGCCGGGATCACCCCGCCCTACAGCCACTCCCTCGAAAAACTGGTGGAGCTGCTGCAACAGCAGGGCCTGGATCTACCTGCCCTGGCTGAGCTGCATCTCAAGGCGCTCACGCGCATGAACAGCGCCAGCCGCTACCCCCAAGGCGATGAGGCACCGGCTGATCTCTTCGATGCCAACGACAGCACCACCGCCCTGGGCACCGCGGAGGCCGTGGTGCGTATCACCATGGCCCAACTGCAAGCCTGAGCTCTGGCAGGCTGACCCGACCCATCACCCCTGGCAGCACCGTGGCCCCTGGCACCAAGCCCCTGCTGCTGCTGATCGACGGCCACTCCCTGGCCTTCCGCAGCTTTTACGCCTTCGCCAAGGGGGGCGAAGGGGGGCTGAGCACCAAGGCGGGGGTGCCCACCAGCGTCACCTACGGCTTCTTAAAGGCCCTGCTCGACAACTGCAAAGGCCTCAAGCCCAATGGCCTGGTGGTGGCCTTCGACACGGCCGAACCCACCTTCCGCCACGAGGCCGATGCGGCCTATAAGGCCCACCGGGATGTGGCGCCGGAGCACTTCTTCGCCGATCTGGCCAACCTGCAGCAGATCCTGGCCGAGAGCCTCGACATTCCACTCGCGATGGCACCGGGCTTCGAGGCCGACGACGTGCTCGGCACCCTAGCCAACAGGGCCGCCAACGCCGGCTGGCGGGTGCGGATCCTCTCGGGCGACCGCGACCTGTTCCAACTGGTCGACGACGAGCGCGACATCGCCGTGCTCTACATGGGTGGCGGCCCCTACGCCAAAAACAGCGGCCCCAGCGAGATCCGCCGCGAGGGCGTGATCGCCAAGCTCGGCGTCACCCCCGAAGAGGTGGTCGACCTCAAGGCGCTCACGGGCGACAGCTCCGACAACATCCCGGGCGTCAAGGGAGTGGGCCCCAAGACTGCCATCAGCCTCCTCAAAGAGTTTGAACATGTGGACGGCATCTACGCGGCGCTGGAGGCGCTCGAACAGGCGGGCCCCAAGGCCAAAGACCCCAAGGGAGTGCTTAAGGGAGCCCTGGTGGACAAGCTGCGCGCCGACAAAGACAACGCCTACCGCTCGCGGATGCTGGCCGAAATCCTGATCGACATCCCCCTGCCCAGCGAGCCCCGGCTGGAGCTGGGGGCAGTGAAGGCCGACGCCTTGGCCGGCAGCCTGGAGGAGCTGGAGCTGTACAGCCTGGTGAAACAGGTGCCCAACTTCGCCCAGCTGTTCTCGGCCGTGCCGCCGCAGCCCAGCGAGGGATCCAGCCCTGGCAGCGGCACGCCCAGCCCAGCCACCGCCCAAACCGCCACTAGCGGCAGCCCAGAGGCGAAACCCCCTGAAGAAGCCCCAGCCCTGCCTGCCCTCGAGCCCCAACTGATTACCAGCGCCGAGGGCCTGGCCGCCTTGGTGCAGCGCCTCAACGGCTGCACAGATCCGGGCCGCCCCGTGGCCCTAGACACCGAAACCACCAGCCTCAACCCCTTCCAGGCTGAGTTGGTGGGGGTGGGCGTGGCCTGGGGAGATGGCCCGGGGGAACTGGCCTACATCCCGATCGGCCACCATCTTCCCGAGCAGCTACCAGCGCAGCAGAGCCAAGCCAGCGGAGACATCCAGGAGCTTCTGAAGATCCCTTCTGGAACCTCAACAGAAAGCGCTCCGGGAGGTTGTACATCTGTACAAGCTCCTCAACAGATTCAGCAACTGCCCCTCGCTGCGGTGCTCACCGCCCTAGCCCCCTGGCTGGCCAGCGCCTCCCACCCCAAGGCCCTGCAAAACGCCAAATACGACCGGCTGATCCTGCTGCGCCACGGCCTGCCCCTGGAGGGGGTGGTGATGGACACGATGCTGGCCGATTACCTGCGCGATGCCGGCGAGAAGCACGGCCTCGATGCCCTGGCCGAGCGCAACTTCGGCTTCAGCCCCACCAGCTACAGCGAGCTAGTGCCCAAGGGCGCCAATTTCGCCGCCGTGGCGATCGACGCAGCCGCCCTCTACTGCGGCATGGATGTGCACCTCACCTGGCGCCTGGCCCAGCTGCTGCGCCGCGAGCTCACCGCCATGGGCGCTGCCCTGCCCCAGCTGCTCGACCAACTGGAGCTGCCCCTCGAGCCGGTGCTGGCCCTGATGGAGGCCACCGGCATCCGCATCGACACCGCCTACCTGGGCGAGCTCAGCGCCGAGCTCAAAATCACCCTGGATCGCCTCGAAGGCGAGGCCAAGGCCGCCGCCGGGGTGGACTTCAACCTCGCCTCCCCCAAACAACTGGGCGAGCTGTTGTTCGACACCCTTGGGCTGGATCGCAAGAAATCGCGCAAAACCAAAACCGGTTGGAGCACCGATGCCACCGTGCTCGAGAAGCTCGAAACCGATCACCCAGTGGTGCCCCTGGTGCTGGAGCACCGCACCCTCAGCAAGCTCAAGAGCACCTACGTGGATGCGCTGCCAGCGCTGATGGAGCCGGAAACCGGGCGGGTGCACACCGATTTCAACCAGGCCGTCACCGCCACCGGGCGCCTGAGCAGCAGCAACCCCAACCTGCAGAACATCCCGATCCGCACCGAGTTTTCGCGGCGAATCCGCAAGGCCTTCCTGCCGGAAGCGGGCTGGAGCCTAATCAGCGCCGACTACTCCCAGATCGAGCTACGCATCCTGGCCCACCTTTCTGGCGAAGCGGTGCTGGTGGAGGCCTACCGCACCGGCGACGACGTGCACGCCCTCACCGCCAGGCTGCTGCTGGAGAAGGACACCGTGACGCCGGATGAACGCCGCCTGGGCAAGACGATCAACTTCGGCGTGATCTACGGCATGGGCGCCCAGCGCTTCGCCCGGGAAACGGGCGTGAGCCAGGCCGACGCCAAAGAGTTTCTGGGTAAGTACAAGCAGCGCTACCCGAAGGTGTTCGCCTTCCTTGAGCTGCAAGAGCGGCTGGCCCTGAGCCGGGGCTACGTGGAAACGATCCTGGGCCGCCGCCGCCCCTTCCACTTCGACCCCAATGGCCTGGGCCGCCTGCGGGGAAAGGATCCCCTCGAGATCGACCTGGAGGTGGCCCGCCGCGGTGGCATGGAGGCCCAACAGTTGCGGGCTGCTGCCAACGCACCGATCCAGGGATCCAGCGCCGACATCATCAAGCTGGCCATGGTGCAGCTGCACCGGGAGCTGCACCATGGCCAGCTACCCGCAAGACTTTTGCTGCAGGTGCACGACGAACTGGTGCTCGAAGCGGCTCCCGAGGCCCTCGAAGCGGTGCTCACCTTGACCCGTGAAACCATGGAGCGGGCCGTGGCCCTGTCGGTGCCCCTGGTGGTGGAGACGGGCGTGGGTCCTAACTGGATGGAAGCCAAGTAACCAGCAGCTCAATGACCCTGCGCCTCACCAACACCCTCACGCGCCGCATCGAGGAATTCCAGCCGCTCGAGCCGGGCCAGGTGAGTATCTACTGCTGCGGCGTAACGGTCTACGACCTTTGCCACCTGGGCCATGCCCGCAGCTACATCGCCTGGGACGTGCTGCGGCGCTATCTGCTCTGGAACGGCTACCGGGTGACGTTTGTGCAGAACTACACCGACATCGACGACAAGATCCTGGGTCGCGCAGCTGAGGAGGGCAGCTCGATGCAGGCGGTGAGTGAGCGCAACATCGAGGCCTTCGTGACCGACATGGCCCGGCTAAATATCTTGCCGCCCGACCGTATGCCGCGGGCCACCCAAAGCCTGGACGCCATTCGCAGCCTGATCACCGAACTGGAAGCCAAGGGGGCCGCCTACAGCGCCGATGGTGATGTCTATTTCGCCGTGATGAAGCATGCCGGCTACGGCAAGCTCTCCGGCCGCGACCTAGCCGAGCAGCAGGACAACGCCGCCGGCCGAGTGGCCACTGCAGAGGAGGCCCGCAAGCAACACCCCTTCGACTTTGCCCTCTGGAAGGGGACCAAACCCGGCGAACCCAGCTGGGAGTCGCCCTGGGGTCCAGGCCGGCCCGGCTGGCATATCGAGTGCTCAGCGATGGTGCGCGAGGAGCTCGGCGACACGATCGACATCCACCTCGGTGGCGCCGACCTGATCTTTCCCCACCACGAAAACGAAATTGCCCAGTCGGAGGCGGCCAGCGGCCAGGAGCTGGCCCGCTATTGGCTGCACAACGGCATGGTCAATGTGGGCGGCCAGAAGATGTCCAAATCCCTGGGCAACTTCACCACCATCCGCGCCCTGCTCGATTCCGGCATCACGCCGATGACATTGCGCCTGTTCACCCTCCAGGCCCACTACCGCAAGCCGCTCGACTTCAGCGCCGACGCCCTTGAGGCCGCCGCCACCGGCTGGAAGGGCCTTAATGCGGCCCTGGTCCTCGCCGCCGCTACCTCAAGCCCCGACCCAGGCGCCACCCCAGAGTTCGCCGCCGCCCGTGCGCGCTTCGCCGCCGCCATGGACGACGACCTCAACACCTCCGCCGCCCTGGCGGTGCTGTTTGAGCTGGCCAAGCCCCTGCGAGCCCTCGCCAATCGGCTGGAGCGCGGTGACAGCAGCGCCGCCGCTGAGGCCCGGGCGCCAGAGCTGGTGGAGCAAGGCCAGCTGCTGCTGGAACTGGCCGGAGTGCTTGGCCTCGAGAGCGAAACCGAGGCCATAACCAGCAGCACCAGCCCCGGCCCCAGCGACGCCGAGATCCAGGCCCAAATCGATCAGCGTCAGGCCGCTAAGGCCGCCAAGGATTTCCCTGCTGCCGACAGCATCCGCGATGGCCTGAGGGCCCAGGGCATCGAGCTGATCGACAGGCCTGGCGGCATCACTGAATGGCTGCGGGGCTGAGTATCTCTCTGCAGGGCAAGCCCCTACTCAGTCCTCGCTCGGCTCGGGTGCCTGGCGGCCCTGCATCATCCGCTCGATCTTGCGAATCCGCTCCAGGGTGGTAGTCCACACCTCTTTTTGAAAGCCCGGCTCACAGCCATCCACCAGGGCCTGCAGGTCCTCTTGCCGCTCGAAGGCATCCCAGAGCTGGCGCTCGAGCTTGGCCCGGTCGATGAAGTTCCAGCGCTGCAGCCACACGGGCAGTGCCGCCATGGGAAAAGTTCAACTGGGATCAGTTAAGGGGATCCACCCCCACCAGCCCATCGTCAAAGCAACGGCTGCGCAGATGCAGCGGCTTGCCCGTGGCCGGATGCAGCAGCTGCAGACCGGCGGCATGAAGCTGCAGCCGTGGCGCTGGTACGGGGTCTCCGTAGAGGGGGTCGCCGTAGATCGGATCGCCCAGCACCGGATGGCCAAGGTCCGCCAGGTGCACCCGCAACTGATGAGAGCGGCCGGTGCGGGGTTGCAGCAACAGCAAACTCGAGCCCTCGAAGCGCCTCAGCACTCGCCAGCGGGTGAGGGCCGGCTTGCCCCCCTGCTCTAGCGGCACCACCCCATAGCGGGGCGGCCGAGTGGCGATTCGGGCTAGCGGCTGGTTGATTACCCCGCCCCGATCCGCAGGCAGCCCCTGGACCACGGCCAGGTAGGTCTTGCGCACGCGCCGTTCGGCGAAAGCGGCACTTAGGGCCCTATGGGTGGTGGCGTCTCTGGCCAGCAGGATCAGCCCCGAGGTATCTCGATCGAGTCGGTGCACCAGCCTTACCTCCGGCCACCGCTCCTGGGCCCTACTGATTAGGGAATCGGCCAGCTCGGGCCCAAGCCCCGGCTGGCTAAGCAGGCCCGAGGGCTTCAGCAGGGCCAGCAGCCAGGGATCGGCATAAAGCACACAACAGCCGGGATCACTGCGGGGCATCCTGCAGGGTCAATGGGAGACTTGATACCACTTGAGTTGCCGCCGTGAAAGCCCTCTCCGTGCTCGGCTCCACCGGCTCGATCGGCACCCAAACCCTTGAACTGGCCGAGGAATTCCCGGACCGCTTCCGGGTGGTGGCCCTCACGGCCGGCAACAACCTGGATCTATTGGTGAGTCAGATCCAGCGCCATGCGCCCGAAGTGGTGGCCCTGGCCAATGCCGAGCGCGTCAGGGAGCTGGGCGAGCGGCTGCAGGCCCTGGAACCCGCCGCCAGGCCCGCCCGGATGCCGGAGCTGCTGGGGGGCTCTGAGGGCCTCTGCGCCGCCGCCGCCTGGTCCACGGCCGACCTGGTGGTTACGGGGATCGTGGGCTGCGCTGGCCTGCTGCCCACCCTGGCCGCCATACGCGCCGGCAAGGATCTGGCACTGGCCAATAAGGAAACCCTGATTGCCGCCGGACCCGTGGTGCTGCCGGAGCTGGAGAAAAGCGGCTCACGCCTACTGCCGGCTGATTCCGAGCACTCGGCGATCTTCCAGTGCCTGCAAGGCACCCCCTACGCCGAGACGGCGCGGCTCTCCACCGGCAGCCCCACCCCGGGCCTGCGCCGCATTCAG
The DNA here is from genome assembly GCF_024346255.1 of Cyanobium sp. BA5m-10. NCBI lineage: Bacteria > Bacillati > Cyanobacteriota > Cyanophyceae > Synechococcales > Prochlorococcaceae > Cyanobium > Cyanobium sp. BA5m-10. The sequence continues at coordinate 132,512 of NZ_JAGQCP010000001.1, forward strand.
CTCACGGCCTCCGGCGGCGCCTTCCGCGACTGGGCTCCGGCAGACCTCCACAAGGCCACCGTGGCCGATGCCACCAGCCACCCCAACTGGAGCATGGGCCGCAAAATCACCGTGGATTCGGCCTCCTTAATGAACAAGGGCCTGGAGGTGATCGAGGCCCACTACCTGTTCGGCCTCGACTACGACCATATCGAGATCGTCATCCACCCCCAATCGATCATCCATTCGATGGTGGAGCTGGCCGATTCCTCGGTGCTGGCCCAGCTCGGCTGGCCGGATATGAAGCTGCCCATTCTTTATTGCCTCAGCTGGCCCGAGCGCCTGAGCACCCCCTGGCGCCGGCTCGATCTCACCGAGGTGGGCCAGCTCAGCTTCCGCGCCCCCGACCCGGCCAAATACCCCTGCATGCAGCTGGCCTACGCGGCAGGCCGCGCCGGCGGCACGATGCCGGCGGTAATGAACGCCGCCAACGAACAGGCCGTGGCCCTCTTCCTCGAGGAGAGGGTCCACTTCCTCGATATCCCGACATTGATCGACGGGGTGTGTGATCGCCACCAAGTCGATCTCATGGCCAATCCCTCCCTAGACGACGTGCTGGCCGTAGACGCTTGGGCCCGTCAAGCGGTGCATGAGGCTGCAGCCCGGCTCCAGGCCAAGGCACCAGCTGCGTTGCCGGCGTGATCTCGCATCACCTGCTGCTCTGCGCCACTCCCAGCAAGGCGCTCTGCTGCCCCGATCCCGCCGTAGGCGTCGCCAGCTGGGAGGCCCTCAAGCGCCTAGTGCGCGAGCTGGGCCTCGAGGATCCGGCCCGGCCCGAGGGGATCGTGCTGCGCACCAAGGCCGACTGCCTGCGCATTTGCGCCGAGGGCCCCATCCTGCTGATCTGGCCCGAAGGCACCGTTTATGGCGGCGTCAGCCCCGAGCGCATCGAGCCAATCCTGCGGGAGCACGTGATCGGGGGCAAGCCGATTGAGCAGTGGATCATCAAGCGCATGAGCCTCAAAGCTGCCGCCTAAGCCAGCTCGCCACCAGCTGATCACCCCAGCAGCTGAGTGGCTCATCACCCACCCCATGGAAGCCGTTATGGCCGCCATGGGCCGTGAGCACCACATCAAGGCCAGGAAGGTGCTGCTGGGCCAAGAACTGGGCGCCACTGGCCGGCACCCAAGGGTCGTCGAGGGAGTGCAGCAGCAGGCTCGGCGGCAAATCGACCGATGCTGAAAGCAGACACGGCAGGGGCGAAGCCTCCCGGTAGTAATCGTCAACGGAGGCGTAGCCCCAGCGAGGGGCAGTGATAGCAGCATCGAAGCTGCGAATCGAGCGGGGCCGCTCTGGCCCCTGCAGGGCCTGACGCTCAGCGTCGCTCACCCCAAATGGATCGGCCAGGGTCTGGGCGCAGAGCCGGCGCAGCAGCCAGCGCTGATACACCCGGTTGCGGGGCAGCTCGATCTGCTGCGAGCAAAGGGCCAGATCAAGCGGGCTGCTGGTGCACACCACACCATCCAGCACCCCCGGACTAGCCAGGCAGGCATTGAGCAGCATCGTGCCGCCCAACGAAATCCCCACACCAAAAAGAGGCAGGCCACCGGCCCGCTGCTGGGCCAACTTCAGTACGGGCAGCAGGTCGCTATCGCAACGGGCTGCATAGGTGCCCGGAGCCAGGGGCCGGCCCGGTCCGGCACCCCGCAAATTAAGGCGCCACACCGCGAAGCCGGCGGCTTGAAGGCTGAGGCCCATGCGCCGCAACCCCTCCCGTTCGCTCGATCCACCCAAACCGTGCAGTAAAAGCACAAGTGCCCTTGGTGCCCCAGCAACTGGCGAATCAACTAGCGCCAGCAGGGAGGCATCACCGCCCACCGCAATGGGGAGCGGTTCACCGCGATCTAGGGGCAGCTTTGGCGGCCTGAGGGTGTCTCGCAGGGTCTGGAGATCGGGGCCGATCCAGGGCCAGCGTTGCTTAAAGACAGGGGGTGTCGAGGCGGGCTGCTTCAGGCGGCCACCTTCTTACCCACCCCCATGCTGCGCAGCTCGGTGAGCAGGCCGTTGAGCACGGCCTTGGCATCACCAAACACCATGGCGGTCTGGGGCAGCTCAAAGAGGGCGTTTTTAATGCCAGCGTAGCCAGCTCCAAGACTGCGCTTAACAACAAACACCTGGCGGGCTTGGTCCACCTCGAGCACGGGCATGCCATACAGAGGGCTGGTGGAATCGGTCTTGGCGTCTGGGTTAACAACGTCGTTGGCGCCCAGCACAATCACCACATCGGTGCGGGGGAATTCAGGGTTGACCGTGTCCATCTCCAGCAGTTGCTCGTAGGGCACATCGGCCTCTGCCAGCAGCACATTCATGTGACCAGGCATACGCCCAGCCACCGGGTGGATCGCATAGGTCACCTCCACGCCGTGGTTTTCCAGCAACTTGGAAAGTTCGCGCAGGGCGTGCTGGGCTTGGGCCACCGCCAGGCCATAGCCGGGCACAAACACCACTCGCTCAGCAGCCTCCAGGGCAAGAGCGCATTCCTCAGCGCTGCAGCTGGTGATGCGGGTGTAGCCGGCCTCTTCGCCGCCACCGCCCACCGGTGCCGCCCCACCAAGGGCGCCTCCAAACAAGACGCTCACCAGGGAGCGGTTCATGGCGGTGCACATCACCTGGGTGAGGATCAGGCCCGCAGCACCCACCATGGCGCCAGCCACGATTAGGAGTTGGCTGCCAACGACGAAACCTGCTGCAGCTGCGGCTACTCCGGAATAGGAGTTGAGCAACGAGATCACGACAGGCATGTCGGCACCGCCGATCGGCAGGGTGACGCCGATACCCAGTAAGGAAGAAGCCACCACCAGCACCCAAAGAGGGGCTCCCGCCATATCGCCAGGGAGGGCAATCGCACCTGCCAGGCAGGCCACCGCCAGTGAAATATTCACTGCGTGGCGCATGGTGCTCTGGGTCCAGCTGGGGGTATCAATCCAGCCCTGCAACTTGCCCATCGCCACGATCGAGCCACTGAAGGTGATCGCACCAACGAACACCGAAATTACGATCGAGATCTGCTCCACCAGGCCGGAGGAGCCCTCCCCCGGGCTAAACAGCGCCACCCCAAGAGCCACCAGCAACGACGCCATACCGCCGCAGCCGTTAAACAGCGCCACGGTTTCGGGCATGGCAGTCATCGGCACCCGCTGGGCCGTAATCAGGCCGAGCACACCGCCAAGGCCAGTGCCGATCGCTACCCAAAGCCAGGCTTGGGGGGAGAGGGGTTGCTGAATCAGCAAGCCAAGCACGGCCAGGCCCATGGCCAGAGCCGCCAAACCATTGGCGGAGCGAGCGGTGCTCACCTTGGAGAGGCCCTTGATACCGAGGGCCAGCAACAGCACGGCACCCAGATCGATCAGGGCGGGCAAAAGATCAAGTCCAGCCATCAGCGGGTCCCTCCGGTGCGGGGTGATTTGCGCGAAAACATGGCCAGCATGCGGTCGGTGACCAGGAAGCCGCCAACGACGTTGAACAGGGCAAAGCCCAGGGAAAGCGAGCCGAGCACCAGCAGGGGCAGCTGGTCATTGGCCTGGGCGATCAGGGTGAGCGAAGCCAGCACGGTGATGCCGCTGATCGCATTGGCACCACTCATCAGCGGGGTGTGCAGGGTGGGAGGCACCTTGCCGATCAGTTCGAGTCCCAAAAGGCTGCCCAGCAAGAGCACCCAGAGGGCTTGGGTCAAGGCACTCATCAGTTAGCTCCGGAAACGAGGTCAGGGAAACGGCAGGCGCCATCGTGAGTGAACAGGCAGCCGGCCACGATCGGGTCCTCCTGGTCGAGCTGGAAGCCGTCTTCACCCAGCACGTGCTCCACCAGGGCCGCCAGGTTGCGGGCGTAAAGGGCGCTGGCGTGGTTAGCAACGGAGCTGGGCAGGCCATCGCCACCAATCAGGCGCACGCCGTGGCGCTCCACGGTTTGGCCGCAGACCGTGCCGGCGCAGTTGCCGCCCTGGGCCACGGCCAAATCCACCACCACTGAGCCGGGGCGCATACCCGCCAGCATCTCATCGGAAATCAGCATGGGTGCTCGCCGGCCCGGCACCTGGGCGGTGCAGATCACCATGTCGGCCAGGGCCAGCTGATCGGCCAACTGCTGGCGCTGGGCAGCCAGAAAGGCTTCGCTAGCCGCCTTGGCGTAGCCACCGGCTTCAGCTGGGCGCTCTTCCTGCTCGGGAGGGGAAATAAACCTGCCACCTAGAGACTCAACCTGCTCCTTAGCTGCAGGCCGCACATCACTCACGTAGACCACCGCGCCAAGACGCCGGGCCGTTGCCAAAGCCTGCAGCCCCGCCACCCCTGCCCCGAGTATCAGGGCCCGAGCCGGCTGAATTGTGCCCGCCGCTGTCATCAACATCGGCACGTAGCGATCTAGGGCTGCAGACGCCAGCAGCACCGCCTTGTAACCGGCGATGTTGGCCTGGGACGACAGCACATCCATGGACTGGGCCCTGCTGATCCGGGGCAGCAGCTCCAAGGCCAAGGCCGACACCCGCCGGGACTGAAGCTGTTCCACTAGGGCGATGGCGCCATAGGGGGAGAGCAAACCAGCCAGCAGGGTGCCAGGCCGCAGCTGATCCAGCACCTCGGCAGCGGGTGGATTGACGCAAAGCACCGCATCGACGCCAGCGCCTAACTCGGGGCCTGGGGCAACAAGACGGGCTCCAGCCGTTTCAAATTCATGGTCGGCATAGCCGGCCGCCAAGCCAGCGCTTTGCTCAACTTGCAGCGTCAGCCCCCGGGCCAGCAGCCGGCGAACGGTTTCGGGAGTTGCGGCAACGCGACACTCTCCCGGGTTGCGTTCCCGCAGGATCAATACTTCAGCCAAGTGGGTTCCCGGAGGCCATAGATCTATTAGGGGGTGTCTCCCCTCGCCTGAGCAACACAACTGCGGCAAATGTGCGCAGTTGCCCATCCAAGCCAGGTGGAGCTCAAAACAGGGGAAGCAACTCCTGTTCAACGCAGCTGGCCTGCGGCAGGGCGCCCTGGTGACGCAGCTGGCGCGCCCGCAGGATCATCGGATCGATGTCGCATTCAAGAGCCCAGCAGCGGTTTAGATGCCAAAGCTGCAAGGCGGGAGCCCAGGCCCAGGCATCCGGATCGGGGCAGGAGTTCGCCATAGGGAAAACAACAGGGGAGCCGGGGGTTGAACTGAAACTAGGCACGCTGGGCCATAAGCCCATAGGCCAGATCACCCATTTGCAGGTGGCCTGCTGACACCAGGGCACCTCTGGCCACAATGGCGTGATGGGATTTCCTTCCTTCGACCTGGGCATCCCGCCGCCCACAACAACCGCCGTGCGACCCAGGCAGTGGCAGAGCCGCCTGATTCAGCTGCTGCGGGCCCGCCTGATCAACCACCAGCCTGGCGGCCATGACGTGCTGATCCATGCAGGACCGGGTGCGGGTAAAACCCTGGGAGCCCTGCTCAGCTTCATCACCCTGCAGCGGGAGGGGAGGCTCGATCGCTTTTTGATCTTCTGCCACCGGAGCTCAATCGCCCGTCAGTGGCTGGGAGCTGCGGAGCGCCTCAACCTGCGCCTGCTGGAGTGGGACCCGGAGCAGGGGCTATCAGCCCTCGAAGCAAATTCAAACTGGGATGGCCTGCTGCTCAGCTATCAGTGCACGGCCCGGCACCGCCTTGCCCTCGAGGCAGCCCTACGCCGCATAGCGCTGGGAAGCTGGCTGGCCATTGCCGATGAAGTGCACCACCTGGGCCTGGATCCGGATGAACCAGAGGCTGCGGCCTGGGGTTTCGCCTTCAGCCAGCTCACCGCTCCAGCCCAGCTGCGACTCGGCCTCACCGGCACCCCTTTCCGCGCCGACAACCTGGCCTTTTGCGCCGCCCGACGGGTAAAAGTGCGCGAGGGAGATCAGGTGATCGAACGCATCGCCCCCGATTTGAGCGTGGAACCCCGCCAGCTGATCTTGGCCGGCGATGTGCGGCCCCTGGAATTTCGCTTCCAGGACGGCTGGGTCGAGCACGGCAGGCCCCAGGCCTCCGCCGACACCGAAACCTCGCCCCTTTCAGCTGAAGCGCGGGAGAGCTGGCGAGCCCGCAACTTGCGCCGCGCCATTCAACTCGGAGATGCCAGCAGCATCGCCCTGCGGCTACTGCTCAAGGCCCGTCAACGGCTGGAGCGAGTGCGGGCCGACCACCCCGAGGCGGGCGGGCTGGTGATCGCCCGCGACATCGCCCACGCCAGGCGCATCACCGGGCTGCTGGAGGAGGAGGGCGACCGGGTACACCTGGTCCATTCCCAGGACCCGGAGGCCAGCGCCCGCCTGGCCGCCTTCCAGGCCGGCGAGGCGGACTGGCTAGTAAGCATTGATATGTGCGCCGAGGGCTTTGACGCCCCAAGACTGCGGGTAGTTGCCTACCTCACCACGGTGGTAACTCGCAGCCGCTTTGTACAAGCCATCACCAGGGCTGTGCGCATGGATGGCCAACGCGCCGCCATGGAGACCGTGCCGCGGCAGCCGTCCTATGTGTTCGCGCCAGCCGACCCATTGCTGATGAGCTACGCCCGCAGCTGGTCCCTCAGCGAGCCCTACCTGATCAAGCCGAAGCAAGTGGCTACAGAGCCTGTCTCAGTAGGCAGTGGCCAGGGAGGTTCCCTACCCCTGCAAGCTGTAGAAGCAAGGATCGGTGCTGTGATCAGCATGGGGCCGGAGCTACCGAGTTTTCTGCAGCGAACGGCCTGAAAACTGCTTTAGCGATACAAGGTTTAAGTGCAAATATGCGACGTTGTGTCAACCAATACCTTCCCAGGGCCCGTAGCCCGGCAGCGTGGTGATATCCAAGGGAGAGGGGAGCATGGATGCCGCAGTGAATCGCCGCCTAACCGTTGCTGTCAGCTGGGCTCTGGCCCGCCGAGCCACCCTCGACGCCCTCGAACATTTCGAAGAAAGCTTTGCGGTCACGGAGGAATTCCGAGAATGGCTGCTCTGCCTGGAAGAGCACCCGGAACTCCTTGCTGCCAGTGTGTTGATGGTGCCAAACGACCTGGGGCAGGGCATCCGGCCCGCCAGCGACGGCATACTGGAAATCTGAGCCGAATTGAGATGCAAATCTGCAGCAAATTGCACTCAATTCTAAAGCAAATCTAAAGACTATTTGCGCCCGATCCCTCTTGGCGTTCCTTCCCGCCGCCGCGCTGATCTCCTAGGCTCAACTCATAGTCAATCCGCTTAAGCAATGACGGTTTCGGGGCTTTCAGTCGAAAACCTGGTGATCGTGGGTTCAGGGCCTGCTGGCTACACCGCCGCCATTTACGCCGCCCGGGCCAATCTCAGCCCTGTGCTGATCACGGGCTTCCAGGACGGTGGCATCCCTGGCGGTCAGCTGATGACCACCACCCACGTTGAGAACTTCCCCGGCTTTCCCGACGGGATCATGGGGCCGGAGCTGATGGACAAAATGAAGGCCCAGGCAGTCCGCTGGGGTACCCGTCTGATCGAGGCCGATGCCACGGCGATCGACCTATCCCAGCGGCCCTACCGCATCACTGCCGAAGGCCAAACCATTGAAACCCAGGCCGTGATCCTGGCCACCGGCGCCAGTGCCAACCGGCTAGGCCTGCCTAGTGAGGAGCGCTTCTGGAGCCAGGGGATCAGCGCCTGTGCGATCTGCGACGGCGCCACGCCCCAGTTTCGTCAAGCCGAACTGGCCGTGGTGGGTGGGGGCGATTCCGCCTGTGAGGAGGCTGTTTATCTGACCAAATACGGCAGCCAGGTGCACCTGATCGTGCGCGGCGAAAAGCTGAGGGCCAGTGGCGCCATGGCCGATCGGGTGCTCGCCAACCCCGCCATCACCGTGCATTGGAACCGCCAAGTGGCCGATGCCAGCGGTGGCGACTGGCTCGAAGCAATCACCCTCAGGGATCCCAGCAGCGGCGCCAGCGAGGAGCTGCCGGTTAAGGGCCTCTTCTACGCCATTGGCCACACCCCCAACACCCGCCTGGTGCAGGGCCAACTGGAGGTTGATAGCCACGGTTACCTGGCCACCCAGTCTGGCCGGCCCGAAACCAGCGCCGCCGGGGTCTACGCCGCTGGCGACGTGGCCGATGCGGAATGGCGTCAGGGCATCACCGCAGCAGGCAGTGGTTGCCAGGCTGCCCTGGCAGCTGAGCGCTGGCTCACCCATCACGACCTGGCCGTCACGGTGAGCCATGAACCAATAGAACCGGCCACCGTCGGCGAACCGGTGCGCACTGCCACCAGCGACGCCGACAACTACGACGCCGAAGCCCTATGGCAGAAGGGAGGTTTTGCCCTGCGCAAGCTCTATCACGACAGCAGCAAGCCCCTGCTGGTCGTCTACACCTCGCCGACCTGCGGTCCCTGCCACGTGCTTAAGCCCCAGCTCAAGCGCGTGCTCGATGAGCTGGGCGGAGCTGCCCAAGGCGTGGAGATCGACATCGAGGCCGAGCAAGAAATTGCCAGCCAAGCCGGTGTTACCGGTACCCCGACGGTGCAGCTGTTCATCAACAAGGAGCTCAAGCAGTCCTTTAAGGGCGTCAAACAGCGCAGCGAATTCAAAGCCGCGATTGAAGCCCTGCTAGCCGTTGCGGTCTGAGGCGTGCGCTTAACGCCGCCTAGGCCCACCAGGACGGTTGCCGCCGGGACGGGGGCCGGCGGCCGCGTTGCGCTCCCGATAGGTGATGCGGCCGCGGGTGAGGTCGTAGGGGCTGATCTCAACCAGCACCTTGTCACCCGCCAGCAGCTTGATCCTGAATTTGGTCAGCTTGCCTGCCGCCCGGCAGAGACATTGGTGACCAGCCGGCTGCTCCAGGGTCACCAGGTAAAACCCGTTTCCCTGTTCTTTTTCAATCACACCGGAGGTCTCGATCATGCGGGGGCGCTGTCTGGAGGTTCAATCGTTCCGAATAGCTTAATTGCCGCCCGACAGGCGATAGGGTCTGGCTCACTTGTGCCGTTTTGGCTCCACCATGGTTTTGCCGCCGCTTTCGTTGGATCTGGGGCTGCTGCTGATCTCCATTGGTGTGGTGAACCTCTGGAAAGCCCGTCAAGCCAGCTGAACCCAGGCCGCTGACCACCCTTCTTTTCCATAAGCCCTACGGGGTTTTAAGCCAGTTCACGCCAGAGGCCGGCTGTGACTGGGGTTGTTTGGCGGAGTTCATCCCTATTCCGCAGGTTTATGCCGCCGGCAGGCTCGATGCCGATAGCGAGGGATTGCTGCTGCTTACCAGCAATGGCCGCCTGCAGCAGCGCCTCACCGAGCCCCGCTTTGGCCACTGGCGCCGCTACTGGGTGCAGGTTGAAGGAGAGGCAGCTACCCACCCTGAGGCTTTGGAGCAGCTGCGCAGCGGCCTTTTGATTCAGGGGCAACGCACCCTGCCGGCTCGAGCCCAGGCGATCAGCGATCCATCCCTGCCCGAGCGCACCCCACCGATCCGTCAGCGGGCCGCGATTCCCACCAGCTGGCTGCAACTAGAGCTGCAAGAAGGCCGCAACCGTCAGGTGCGTCGCATGACGGCCGCCGTAAATCTGCCCACCCTGAGGTTGCTGCGGGTCGCCATCGACCTGATGGACGGCGCCGCCCCGCTCGAGCTCAATGGCCTGGCACCGGGGCAATGGCGCGAGGTGGACGAAGCCGAAAGTCAGCGCCTGGAGCGGCTGCTTAAGCCGTCGCGGGCCATGGGAAAAATCTCGCCTGGTCGGGTCTCACCTGGTCGGGGTGGCCGGGCCGGGGGAGGGAAATCAGGGCGGGGCGCTGGGGGCAGATAGGGCGGCTTAGCCGAGCACGTCCTTGAGCTCGCGCACGCTCTGCAACTGGCCGTAGTAGTAGTTCGCACGGGCCCGCCGGTCAGCATCATCGAGGCCATCGAAAGCATCGAAGCCCAGGGTTTGCCATAGCTCGTGGCCGCAGGCCCGATTGAGTTCTTCGGTGGCCTCCGCCTCAAGGTTGGCCAAGCGGCGCTGCAAGTTTTTGATCTGGGCAACAGACATTCACTCTCCCAAGCAACCAAATAATAGTACAGGCGAACTTGTGGCCGCGGTCGTAGGCGCCAAGGCCTAGAAGGGCAGCTTCTTCTTGGCTTCCTTATCGAGGTCAGTCTCCATCTCACGCAAGCGGCGCAGGATCGTGTCGTAGTACTCCTTGAGGTAGCCCTCCAAGCCGGTGGTTTCAGCCGGATCTAGCCCGAAGGCCTCGTAGCTGGCCTCCATTGGTGCATCGAGAGCTGAGCCCCCTCCGGTGACCGCTTCAAAAGCCAGCCGCTCGGCCACGTTGAGGCTGGCCTCAAAGAAGCCGGTCACAGAGCGCATCAGGCCCAGCAAGGCAGGCGGCACCCGGAAAGTGCGGGCCTCCTTACCCGTGAACCGCTCACACAACTGGGTGATTTCGCTGGTGGTCCAGGCCCGGGGACCTACCACTGGAAAAGCTTGGCGAATGGTTTGATCTCGCTCCAGAGCCGCTACGGCAAAGCGGGCCATGTCCTGGGTGTTCATGTAGGCGATTGGGGTGGGCGAGCCACTCACCCAAACCGTCTGACTTTCCAGCACGGGAATCGCAAACTGACTGATAACCCCCTGCATGAAGGCAACGCCGCGCAGGATTGTGTAATCAAGATCAGAGGCCATCAACCAGTCTTCGGCGCAGGCCTTGATGTCCATCAAGGGCACGTCGCGGTGCTGATGCGCATCTAGCAAGGACACAAACACCAGACGCTTCAGCGAAGCGGCCTGGCAGGCGGCAAATAAATTCTGGTTGCCTTTCCAGTCGATGTCGTAGGCGCTGGCTGAATCCGTGGCGCGGGCGGTAGCCGCATCTATTACTGCATCCTGACCTTCCAGGGCATAGGCGAGGCTTTCCGGCTCGAGCAGGTCGCCGCGGGTGAGCTCGCAGCCCCATTCCTGCAGGAAAGCGGCCTTACGGGGGGAGCGCACCATGCATCGCACCTGATGGCCTGCATCGAGGGCACGGCGGGCAACTTGCCGGCCCAGGGTGCCCGTTCCGCCAACCACCAAAACCTGCATTAGCAACCTTCAAGCGGGCCCGAGCCTAGGTGTCCGACGGGTCGAGCCGGGAGCAGGGGGTTCTGACTGGCCTTTGGGGCTTAGTCGTTGTCGGCCAGCTTCAACAGCAGGGCTCCGCCGGCAAGACCAACGGGAATGAGTATCCAAAACAAAGCTGCGGTACCGAAAATTTCAGCAGCCATGGCGAAGTAAGAGGAAGTCCATCCTATTTAGCAGTGCCAGTGGCCATTCCAACCAACTGAGCGGCGGTCTGCAGGATCTCGCCCCAGGCTGCATCGCTGCGCAGCTGACCCGGCATCACCCCACTGACCTGGGCCGACCAGCCCCCCTCCCGCAGGGCCGCCACCAGGCTGAGCAGCGGTGGCGCCCCTCCCTTAAGGCGGCGCGCGATCTCGGCCATCGGCCAGCAGCGGGCCGGTAGTCCCCTATCAGCAAGCAGACGGGCAAGCAGGCGAGCCCCCTCCGTACTGAGGTTTGCCCCTTGATCAACCTCAGCGAACGCCTGCATTTCAGCCAGCAGCTCAGGCTCCTGCAACGGGCCGATCCACAGAGGACCGCTGATCGCCAGCGGCGCAATCTCGCCGGCAGGGCAATGGCAGGGGAGCCACTGACGTATGCGAATCAACGGCTGCACCTGCTGATCGCCGCAGCCATGGCAGTGGGCCAGCATGCCGAGGTGATGCTCCTCCCCTGGCTCGCTGCGGCGGCGCAGGCGCACCGCGCTGCGAAAGGTGCGCCCTTCACTGAAGCTAAAAAGGGGCTCGATGCCCCGGCCCAAGGCCCAGGCCGCTCGAGCCACGCTGCCAAGTTGCAGGCGCAGGGCCAGCTCCCAGCTAGCGGGATGGGCCCGGGCCGCCGCCCCCAGCAACCGGATCGCAGCCGGGCGGTCGTGGCCGGTGGGGGAGCGGCCATCGGTGCTGGCTAGGTAAAGCACACCGCCGAAGGACACCGCCTCCAGCGCTAGGGGCAGCAGGGCCGTGGGGCAGCCAAAGCCATCCAGGTCTAGGAGCTCGAAACGCTCCTGGCGCTGCAGGCAATCCGCCAGCAGGTGCTGGGCAGTAAGGGCGCTGCAACGCAAACCCGCCAGAGATGCCAGGTTTTCACGCATCAAAGGCAGCCGATCCGGATCAGCATCGTTAGCCCACACCGCCTCGGCTCCGGCCTCCAGGCCATAGCGCAAGGCCCGGATGCCGCAGCCGGCCATGGCATCGAGCACCCGCAAGGGCCCACGGGCCGCCAGCGTGCGGGCGAGCAGCACCCCCAGATCCCGAGAAGGACGCGACTCCGGCCTAAAAAAACCGGCACCGGGCAACAGGCGAGCCCGTCCTTCGCAATAGTGAGCGTCGGTGTGCTGGCTCAGGAGATCAACCGTGGCTGCAACAGTCCAGCCTGCACCTCCACCCGCGGCGGACGGCAGCTCAGGGGCGGAGTGGGGCATACACGCCGATTGGCTCTGGCGAGGCGAGCGCTGCCACTGGCGGGTGCTGGGGGAAGAAAATGCCCCGGCCCTGCTGCTTGTGCATGGCTTCGCCGCCGGCAGCGGCCACTGGCGCCGCAATGCTGCGGTGCTGGCTGCAGCCGGCTGGCGGGTTTATGGCATTGATTTAATCGGCTTCGGCGCCTCAAGCCAGCCGTCCCTGCGACTGGACAACCGCCTCTGGGCAAGGCAGCTGCAGGCCTTTCTCGAGCAGGTGGTGCAGGGGCCAGCCGTGCTGGTAGGCCATTCCCTCGGCGGCCTGGTGGCCCTCAGCTGTGCCGTGTTTTCTCCCCAGCTGGTGCGAGCAGTCGTGGCAGCCCCCCTACCCGACCCAACCTTGCTGCTGGCCGGCAGCGGCAGCCCACCCCGCCGCCGGCCCTGGCAACGCCGGCTGCAGCGCTGGCTCGTGACCCTGCTCTGCCGGCTGCTACCCCTGGAGCTACTGGTGCCCCTGATTGCCCACTCGCCCCTGCTGGATTTAGGCATTCAGTCGGCCTACAGCGAAGCAGTGATCGGCGACAGGGACCTGCACCGGCTGATTGCCAGGCCAGCCCGGCGGCCTGGAGCGGTGCGGGCCCTGCGGGCGATGAGCATCGCCATGGCCCTCCGTCCCTACGGAGCAACCGCCCCAGCCCTGCTGCGCAGGCTGGGGCGTCCCCTGCTGTTGATCTGGGGGCAGCGCGACCGACTGGTGCCCGTTCAGGTGGCCCAGCAGGTGCGGCGACTGCGGCCCGAGCTTCCCCTCACGGTGCTGCCTGGCAGTGGTCACTGTCCCCATGACGAACATGCCGACGCCTTTAATGCCGCCTTACTTCAATGGCTTGACCAATTGCCAGCCGCCGAGACCCTTTCTGGGCCTGGGCGGTAACTTGGAATGCAGCCAGCGCCACGGGTCCCTCAGGAGATGAAACACACCCTTTCGGTGTTGGTGGAAGACGAATCCGGTGCCCTCAGCCGCATTTCCGGCCTATTCGCCCGCCGCGGCTTCAACATTGAAAGCCTGGCGGTGGGTCCCGCTGAAAAGGCCGGCATCTCCAGGCTCACCATGGTGGTCGCAGGCGACGATCACACCCTCGAGCAGATGACAAAGCAGCTCGACAAGCTGGTCAACGTGCTGGGGGTGATTGATCTATCCCACATACCTGCCGTGGAGCGGGAACTGATGCTGCTGAAGGTGTCGGCTCCTGCCGAAACCCGCAGCGCCATCCTGGATCTGGTGCAGGTGTTCCGCGCCAATGTGGTCGACGTGGCCGATGACGCCTTGACGCTTGAGGTGGTGGGCGATCCGGGCAAGCTCGTCGCCCTCGAACAAGTGATGGAGAGCTACGGCATCCTTGAAATCGCCCGCACCGGCAAGGTGGCATTGGAGCGGGCTTCGGGCGTCAACACGGCTTTCCTGAAGGTCACCGCATCCAGCAAGCGGGTACCCGCCTAGGGATTTCCCTTCACCAACTTCCCGCCCGACACCAGCGTGGCTTTGACGATCTTGTCGCCCTGGCGGATCTGGTCGACCACCTCCATGCCTTTACTCACCCTGCCGAAGACGGCGTAGCGGCCATCCAGTTCAGGCAAGGCCTGCAGGGCTACGTAGAACTGGGCGCTGGCGGAGTTGGGATCGGCGGAACGGGCCATGGCAACAGCTCCGCGTTGATGGGCCAAAGACAGTTGGCGGGTAGCTCCTGGGGCCGTCACAGGCTCGCCATAGCGCGGCTCTGGTTCGTCGCTGCGCTTGATCTCCAAGGGAATCAGACGGGGTATTCCCGTGGCTGGATCCACAAAACTGCCCAGGCCGTGCTGGCTGGCTGGCACCTTTGGATCAGCGCTGGTGGGGTCGCCGCCCTGCACCACAAAAGGAACTGGCTCGCGCACAACTCGATGAAAAGCGGTGCCGTTGTAGATGCCACGCTGAACTAGATCAACGAAATTGCCCGCCGTCAGCGGCGCGGCAGCACCATCTAGCTGCAGCTGCACCTCACCCTTGCTGGTCTGCAGTGCGACTGTGGCCGTACCGCTGAGGCAGGGGGTGCTGGCGGTGCTGCAACCCACAGGGCTGCTGCCACCATCAGCCGCACAGGCGACCAGAGATAGGGGCGCTAGCAACAACAAACCACCCAGGAGCCAGCGACTCCACCAGTTGCCAGTCATCAAATTGCCAGTCTTCAGATTGGCATTCATCAAACCCCCTCCAGCGGCACGCCCAAAAAGCGGGCAAGTTGGGCGCCAGACAACTCCAGATCGGCCAAGGGCATGGGCTCGCCAACCCTGGTCAAGGGCATATCCCGCCTGCCCTGCACCTTGAGGGCCAGGCGACGCCGAGGATTAAGGCCATCACGCACCTCTACCTTCACAGCCTGAATCTCCCGCAAGGGGATATCCACCGTGATCTCTTGGCGAAAGCCGCGGCGACTAATAGTTGCCACACCAGCATCCCGATCAAAGCGGTTGCTACCCGCGCCAACGTCGATGCCAATCACAACCCAGAGGTAGGCACACAGCGCCATGGCGGCCAGCCCATAGAGCCCCATGACCAACCCCTGGGGCAGCCAAGCCAGCTCGGCGGGGTGGCCGATCGGCAGCAGGTCGGTGCCGAGATAGCTGGAGACACTGGTGAGTAGGAAGCCGATCCCGCCAGTGGTCACCACCAAGGCAACCAACACATTGGAAAGGCGCCTTGAGCCCAGCACCGGCAGCTCAAGCAAGGGGGCAGGAGCCTGGGGGGAGGCCATGACCTGGAGCAAGGAATGGCGCCATCCTGACCGGTCGTCGGGGGAGCTGGGCTGATCAAGACCAAGCGCTCAGAAGTGAAGCAAAAGACAGTCAGAAATCAGCTGCGAAAGCCCAGCGAGAGGAAGCCATGTCAGCCCGTTTCAACCGGTCTCGCGATCCGCTTCAGCGTTGTTACGATCGCCCGGTAATCCCACAGCCTCCGCGGGTTTCCCGCACCGTTTCATCATCATGACGATCGCTGTAGGGCGCGCGCCAGCAGCACGGGGATGGTTCGACGTCCTCGATGACTGGCTCAAGCGCGACCGCTTCGTATTTGTGGGGTGGTCTGGTCTGCTCCTGTTCCCCACGGCCTATCTGGCCCTGGGTGGCTGGCTCACCGGCACCACCTTTGTCACTTCCTGGTACACCCACGGAATTGCCAGCTCCTACCTAGAAGGCTGCAACTTCCTTACCGCCGCCGTCAGCACTCCTGCTGATGCCATGGGTCACAGCTTGCTGTTGCTCTGGGGCCCAGAAGCCCAAGGCGACTTCGTGCGCTGGTGTCAGCTCGGTGGCCTCTGGCCCTTCGTTGCCCTGCACGGCGCCTTCGCCCTGATCGGCTTCATGCTGCGTCAGTTCGAGATTGCCCGCTTGGTTGGCATCCGTCCTTACAACGCCATCGCCTTCTCCGGCCCGATTGCGGTGTTCGTCAGTGTCTTCCTGATGTATCCGCTGGGTCAGAGCAGCTGGTTCTTTGCTCCCTCCTTTGGAGTGGCGGCAATCTTCCGTTTCCTGCTCTTCCTGCAGGGCTTCCACAACTGGACGCTCAACCCCTTCCACATGATGGGAGTGGCCGGCATCCTTGGCGGTGCCCTGCTGTGCGCCATCCACGGCGCCACGGTTGAGAACACCCTGTTTGAGGACTCCGATCAGTCGAACACCTTCAAGGCGTTCGAGCCCACCCAGGAAGAAGAGACCTATTCAATGGTCACCGCCAACCGCTTCTGGAGCCAGATCTTCGGGATCGCTTTCTCCAACAAGCGCTGGCTGCACTTCTTCATGCTGTTTGTGCCGGTGATGGGTCTTTGGACCAGCAGCATCGGCATCATCGGATTGGCCCTCAACCTGCGCGCCTATGACTTCGTGTCACAGGAGATCCGCGCCGCTGAGGACCCCGAATTTGAAACCTTCTACACCAAGAACATCTTGCTGAATGAAGGTCTGCGTGCCTGGATGGCACCGGCTGACCAGCCGCATGAAAACTTCGTCTTCCCTGAAGAGGTTCTGCCCCGTGGAAACGCCCTTTAATTCCAATCTGGTGGTCGGGGGCAAAGACCTCGACTCCACCGGCTATGCCTGGTGGGCGGGCAATGCCCGCCTGATCAACCTCTCCGGTCGCCTACTCGGCGCCCACGTCGCCCACGCTGGCCTGATGGTCTTCTGGGCTGGGGCCATGATGCTTTTCGAGGTGAGTCACTTCACCTTCGATAAGCCCATGTACGAGCAGGGGCTAATCCTGTTCCCCCACGTAGCCACCCTGGGTTACGGCGTTGGTCCTGGCGGTGAGGTCACCGATCTCTATCCGTTCTTTGTCGTTGGTGTGTTGCACCTGATCAGCTCGGCCGTGCTCGGCCTTGGTGGTCTGTATCACGCCCTGCGTGGTCCAGAAGTGCTGGAGAACTACTCCACCTTCTTCTCCCAGGATTGGCGCGACAAGAATCAGATGACCAACATCATTGGTTATCACCTGATTCTTCTCGGCGTCGGCGCCCTGCTGCTGGTCTTCAAGGCCATGTTCTTTGGCGGTGTTTATGACACCTGGGCACCGGGCGGTGGCGATGTGCGCATCATCACCAACCCAACCCTCAGCCCCGGTGTGATCTTCGGTTATCTCACCCGCGCACCCTTTGGTGGCGAGGGCTGGATCATCGGGGTCAACTCGATGGAAGACATCATCGGCGGTCACATCTGGATCGGCCTGATCTGCATCTTCGGAGGCATCTGGCACGCAATCACCAAGCCGTTCGGCTGGGTGCGTCGCGCCTTCATCTGGAATGGTGAGGCCTACTTGAGCTATAGCCTCGGCGCCCTGAGCTTTATGAGCTTCATCGCCTCGGCTTATATCTGGTTCAACAACACCGCCTATCCCTCGGAGTTTTACGGCCCCACAAACGCCGAATCCTCCCAGGCCCAGAGCTTCACCTTCCTGGTGCGTGACCAGCGCCTCGGCGCCAACATCGGTTCGGCCATGGGCCCCACCGGTCTGGGTAAGTACCTGATGCGCTCACCCACAGGCGAGATCATCTTCGGTGGTGAAACCATGCGCTTCTGGGACTTCCGCGGTCCCTGGCTGGAGCCCCTGCGCGGCCCCAACGGCCTGAGCCTGGACAAACTCCAGAACGACATTCAGCCCTGGCAAGTGCGCCGCGCGGCTGAATACATGACCCACGCTCCGAACGCCTCCCTGAACTCCGTTGGCGGCATCATCACCGAGCCCAACTCGGTGAACTTCGTGAACATCCGCCAATGGCTGGCGTCCACGCAGTTTGTCCTCGCCTTCTTCTTCCTGGTCGGCCACCTGTGGCATGCAGGTCGCGCTCGCGCTGCTGCTGCTGGTTTCGAGAAGGGCATTGATCGCAAGGCAGAGCCCACCTTGGCTATGCCGGATCTGGATTGATCACAAAGTGATCGTTGCTGGCCCCCGCTTTCGAGCGGGGGCTTTTTTGTTGCCGCCCCGCCCCTATCTGCCTAGCTTTCGGAGAAATAAGACCTTTGTTAATGGCCCGCCATTCAGTTCAAAACCTGAGCTCAAGATCACGGCTATTGGAGGCTGTTCTGGTGGCAACTGGTCTGAATATGGTTCCTTTACTGGCCCAGCCAGCCCAGGCCCAAGGAGCTATCACCTCTCCTGCTGCAGGTGTGATCTGCGACCAAGCTGGACCCACCTGCTACGACAAGCAAGGACCTTCCATCGGCCTGACCCAGACCTACTTCGGCAGCATCGCTGCCAACCGTCTTAGCTCCGAGCTGGGCAACCGTCCCCAAGCCAATGACTTCCGACTGAGCAACGGAGCTGTTTGCGACTCGCGAGCGGCCACCTGCTGGAGTGATGGCTGGCAGAGGGCCCAAATGGCTCCCAACCTCACCCAGCAACTATTCGGCTCACTCCCAACAACAGCAAATCAATCCGGCGGCGGTCTCCAGGGTTTGCAAACCCCCCGTGCCGGAATCGTCTGCGACCCCGGCAGCAGTCCTGTCTGCTACGACCAGTCCGGCCTATCCCTTGGACTAACGCGGGAGTACTTCGGATCCTTTGCCGAGCAAACCGCCCTGCGCAACCTCGCCGGCCAAGCACCGCCACGTCAATTTCGGCTCAGCAACGGCAGCGCCTGTGATCTCAACGCTCGCACCTGCTGGAGCGATGGCTGGAACCGTCAGCAGGTGAATGTTGCTCTCTCCAACCAACTATTCGGAAGTGCGAATGGGACTGGCGCTGGCGGTGCCAGCACCCAGACCCGAGCGGCCCAATGCCGCATGACCCGCTGGTTTAAATCCCTGTACAACGGCAACTGTGAACTGCGGGAAAACCGCACTGGCAAGGGACGACTCCTAGAGGTGAGTCTTCAAGACGGCAACATTTACAGCGTTAGCAAGCCCAGGGGCGGCGGCTACCAGCTCAGCGATGTCAAGGGCAACTCCTGGCCAGTCAATGTCAATGACCAGGGCCGCAGTGTCATCTTCACCTGGTCTGATCGGGTACTCACCGTGACACCCACTGCTGCCCCCACTAACGGCAATAGCTTCGGCCAGCTGCTCAACAACTTGATGGGGCCTTGAGCCATCGCCTCAGCAACGGCAGGCTCAGGCCGATCACGTTGCTGAAGCAACCTTCAATCCGCTCCACCAGCAGCCCTCCACGCCCCTCCAAGGCAAAGCCACCGGCACATTGGAGGGGTTCGCCACTGGCTACATAGGCGTCGATCTCCGCCGAGCTGAGTAGAGCGAACTGCACGCGGGTCACTACCGCGGCCAAAAGGGGCCCGCCATCAGCTGCTTCTTGATTGCAAGGCAGGAGGCAATGGCCGGTGATCAACTCACCCCAACCGCCTGCCATCTGCAACCAGCGCTGCCGAGCTTCGCCAGCGTCAGCGGGCTTGCCATAAACCTCACCGTTGAAAACCAGCAGCGAATCGCAGCCAAGCACCCTGGAGCCCTGGGGCAGTTGTTGTGCCACGGCTTCGGCTTTGGCCCGGGCCAGCCGCTGCACGAGCTGGGCGGGATCGGGATCGCTGATCGACTCCTCATCAACGCCACTCACCTGCACCTGATGAGCGATGCCGGCCTGCTCCAGCAGGCGCCGGCGAGCTGGGGAGGCGGAGGCGAGCACGAGCATGGGGTCAGGGAGAATCCTTCTATGCAACACCGGGAAGCCGCCGCGATCGACCCCCTGCTTCAAAACAAACGCTCCCTGTCCAGGGCCAGCCAGGCAATGCGCTGCCTGCCATTTAGGCGGGCGTTTTACGTGGAGGTGAGCGATCGGGCTCTCAGCGGCGGCGAGCTCTGCCGCCGGAACGACCTCCAGAGCCTTTGCCAGGGAGCACCGACGGCCGATCGGGTTGAAGCCCACTGGATCTGGCTGATCCAGCTCGGGGTGCTGCGGCGGGAAGTTGATGGCCAGGGCCTCACCGAGCGGGTGCGGCTCACGCCCATGGGACGCGAAGTTTTGGCCCAATGGCCTGGCGAGATTCCCGGCGCCAGTGGACTTGATCGCCTGCTGCACGGGTTGCGCCGCCACCGGCCGCGTCTATGAGCGCAAAAGCTGCTCAGCCGGCCCCAGCCGCACCCACCCCCCTGATGGTGCTTGGCACCAGTAGCGGGGCTGGCAAGTCGCTGATGACCGCTGCCCTCTGCCGGGTGCTGCGCCGTCGCGGCGAAACGCCCCTGCCCTTCAAGGGGCAGAACATGAGCAACAACGCCTGGGTTGATCAGGACGGCGGCGAAATGGCCTACTCCCAGGCGCTGCAGGCCTGGGCCGCCGGACTGGAGCCCCACCACAGCATGAATCCGGTGCTGCTCAAGCCCCAGGGCGACTCCACCAGCGAGCTGATCCATCTGGGCCAGTCGGTGGGGCTGGCCCGCGCTGAGCACTACTACCGCGACTGGTTCCGGCCAGGCTGGGCGGCCATTCGCGCCGGCCTGAGCGAGCTGCAGGCGGCCCATCCGGGGGGGCGCCTAGTGCTGGAGGGAGCTGGCAGCCCGGTGGAGGTAAACCTGCAATCCCGCGACCTCACAAATTTGCGCTTAGCCCAATTTCTGCGGGCCCGCTGCATCCTTGTGGCCGACATCGAGCGCGGTGGCGTTTTTGCCCAATTGGTGGGTACCTTGGCGCTGCTGCGGCCGGTGGAGCGGCCCCTAATCCGCGGCCTGCTGATCAACCGCTTCCGCGGCCGGCGTGAGCTGTTTGACGAGGGGCGCCGCTGGTTGGAGGCCCACACCGGCATCCCCGTGCTGGGGGTGATGCCCTGGCTAGACGAGCTATTTCCGCCAGAAGACTCCCTCGATCTGCTGGAGCGCCGCGGCCGCAAAAGCAGCGCCGAGCTGGAGATCGCCGTGCTGCGCCTGCCATCACTGAGCAATTTCTCAGACCTCGATCCCCTCGAGGCCGAACCAAGCGTGCAGCTGCGCTGGCTCACGCCGGGGGAACCATTGGGGCGCCCCGATGCGGTAATAGTGCCGGGCAGCAAGCAGACCCTGAGGGATCTGGCGGCCCTGCAGCGAGCTGGGCTGGGGCAGGAGCTGCGCAGCTACGTCGCCGGCGGGGGGCAGGTGTTTGGTATTTGCGGCGGCCTACAGCTTCTGGGCCGGGAGCTACTGGATCCGCAGGGCCTTGAGGGCGGTGATTGCACCGCCGGGCAAGTGGTGGCCGGCCTGGATCTGCTGCCGCTACGCACCCGCTTCGGCGGCCGCAAGGCCCTGCGCCAGCGCCAAAGCACGGCCCGCTGGCCCGGCGAGGGCTTGAGCCTGGAGGGATTCGAACTGCATCGCGGCCTCAGCAGCCCCATCGAAACTGCCGGCCCCCTGCAGCCCCTCGCCACCGATCCCGACCTGGGCCATTGGTACAGCTTTGGCGAAGCGGGTGGTCTGGTGGCTGGCACCTACCTGCATGGGGTATTCGAAAGCGGGCCCTGGCGGCGCCGTTGGCTCAACCAACTTCGCCAGCGTCGCGGCCTGGCTGCCCTGCCGGAGAACCCGCCCCACCACAGCCGGCAGCGAGACGCCCTCCTAGAGCGACTCGCTGATGCCTTTGAGGCCCACGTAGACCTCGCCCCCCTGCTGAGCCCCTAAATGGCCGACTCCTCCACCAGCATCCACTGGCCCAACGGCCACACCAGCAGCTGCAAAGCCGGGTGTGACTGGCTGGTGGCAGCCCAGGCCGCAGGCTTTCTGATCCCCACGGGCTGCCTGGGCGGCAGTTGCGGCGCCTGCGAGATCGAAGTCAACGGCCAGGTGGTGCGGGCCTGCATTGCCACGGTGCCCGCCAGCCGCTCCGGCTCTCTGACGGTGGAGCTAGCCAGCGACCCCTACTGGTGACTGGCTGGGCTCAGGACTGACTGGGCTTAGGACTGCCTGGGCTCAGGACTGAATCAGGCCTCCACCGAGCAGCACCTCACCGGCGTAGAACACCGCCGCCTGACCAGGCGTGATCGAAAACTGCTCCTCGGCAAACTCCAACCGCACCCGGTGGGGCCGCAGGGCTGCGCTATCGGCGTCGGTGGCGGGCAAGGGAATCAGTCGGGCCGGCTCGGGTGCACTGCGGTAACGCACCTGCACCTCCAGCTCCATGGGCGCCGTAGGTGGCTCGATCGACACCCAATTCACCGCCCCCACCAACGCTTCGCCCCGGGCCGCCCCAGCGCGGGGAGCCACCACCACCTGGTTCATCGCCCCATCGAGTCGCACCACATGCAGTGGCTCGCTCCAGGCCACCCCCAGGCCCTTGCGCTGGCCGATCGTGAAATGCTCAATGCCGTCGTGCTCGCCCACCACCGTGCCATCGGTAAGCACGATCTGACCCTGGCGCGGCGGCAGGTAGGCATCGAGAAAGGCCTTCATCGAGCCGTGGTGATCGGCCAGGCATAGATCCTGACTCTCGGGCTTCTGGGCCGTACGCAGGCCATGGCGCTCCGCCTCCAGCCGCGTGTCTGCCTTGGTGAGCTCGCCGAGGGGAAACACCAACCGGCCCAGGGCCTCCTGGGGTAGGTCGTAGAGGAAGTAGCTCTGATCCTTCTGGCCATCTAAGCCGCGCAACAACTGGTGACGGCCGTTGTCGCTGCTGGCGCCATGGCGCACCCGGGCGTAATGGCCCGTGGCGAGCCGGCCGATGCTCCGCTCGCTTTCAGCCCACTGGAGCATCGGCCCAAATTTCACCTCCCGATTGCAGCGAGAGCAAGGCAGCGGCGTAACGCCGGCCTGATAACCCTGCACCAGAAAATCAACGATCTGGGCCTGGAAGTGCTCGCGAAAATCCACCACGTGGTGGGGCACCCCTAGTTGCTCGCAGATGCCGGCGGCATCCACCAGGCCCTCGGCGCAGCAGGCACCCTTGCCACTCATCAGCCACAAGGTGAGGCCCTCCACCTGCCAGCCCGCCTCCACCAGCAGGGCTGCCGTCAAGGAGCTGTCAACGCCGCCTGAGAGGCCCACCGCAACGCGATGCTCCCCGGGCCAGGCCCGCAGCCGCTCTAAAGCGGCCTGGCCAGCGGGCGTAGAGGCAGGCGGAACAAAAGCGGAAGAAGCCACTGGAGCAGGCAAAGCGCAGACAGCTGACGGGAGTACTCCCATCATGAAACCCAGATGACTTAAAGGGGTTGGGAGAGCCGTCCGCAGTAGCCCCTTGGCCGGAACGCAATAGCAGCCACCTGCTGGTCAACAGCGCCCAGATGGCAGCGCTGGAGGAGCAACTCTTCGCCAGCGGCCTGCCGGTGGAAGCCCTGATGGAGAAGGCCGCCCTGGCGGTGAGTCGGCTGCTGCTGGAGCAGCACGGCGAGCGGCTGGGGCGCCATGGGGCTCTGGTGCTGGTGGGGCCAGGCCACAACGGCGGGGATGGGCTGGTGATCGCCCGGTGACTGCACCTGGCTGGCATCTCAACGGCCATCTGGAGCCCGTTTGGGCGCCACAAGCCGCTCAGCGCCGCCCACCTACGCCACGCCCTTTGGCTTGGCATTCCCCGGCTGGAGTCAAGCCCCGATCCCAGCGGTGCCGCCCTCTGGATCGATGCCCTGCTGGGCATCGGCCAGCGGCGAGCACCTGGAGAAGCGATCGAAGCCCTGCTGCACCAGCGCCAGCGCCAGCGGCCACATGGGCTAGTGGCGATTGATGTACCCACGGGCCTCTGCGCCGACAGCGGCCAGGCCACCGGCTCATACACGGCCCAGGCCATCAGCACCTATGCAATCGGCCTCATCAAGACCGGCCTGGTTCAAGACGCGGCCCTAGAGGCTGTGGGGTCGCTGCACTGGGTCGACCTGGGCCTGCCGCCATCGCTGCTGCAGGAGCTTCCCCTCAAAGTGCCCCTGGCTCTGGCGGAGCGGGATCTGGCGGCAAGACCTAAACCCAAATTCAACCCGGCGGCATCGAAATATCAGCGCGGCCGACTGCTGGTGGTAGCGGGCAGCGATACCTATCGGGGTGCCGCCAGCCTGGCCCTGGCCGGCGCCAGCAGCAGCGGCTGCGGCAGTATTCGTGCCGCCCTGCCCGAGGCCCTGGCCGGCACCATCTGGCAGCAACACCCACAGGTAGTGGTGAGCCTCGATCCCCCGGCCGAACTCGATCCCCAGCGGCTGGATGCCCTGCTGGTCGGGCCCGGCCTGGGCGAGGCCAACTGCTGGCCCAATCCGCCGAGTTGGAGTGAGCTGCTGAGCTGGCGAGGGCTGCTGGTGCTTGATGCAGAAGGCCTCAACCGCCTGGCGGGGCCAGTGAGTCAAGGGCTCGGTCTGCAGGCAAGCCGCTGGCTCCAGCAGCGACAGGGGCCTACCTGGATTACCCCCCACCCCGACGAATTCGCCCGCCTCTTTCCCGAGCTCGCCGGCAGCACCGCCCTGGAGGCGGCCGCCCAGGCGGCCATGAGCAGTGGGGCCTGCGTATTGCTCAAAGGGGCCCGCAGCATCGTGGCGGCCCCGGATGGTCGCCGCTGGCAATTGCTCGAAGCCAGCCCCGGTAGTGCCAGAACAGGACTCGGAGACGTGCTGGCCGGCTACGCCGCCGGCCTGGGAGCGAAGGCCCTGGCCGCCAGCGGCAACGCCGACGCCGCTTGGCTCGCCGCGGCAGCACTGGCCCACGCCCAGACTGGGCGACGGGGGGAAACTCCGAGAGCGGTTTCACACCAATGCAGGTGGCAGAAAACCTGGCTCAGCTGTGTTTATCACAACACGGAAATCAGTAAATGTCAGGCCAGGACAGGGCTGCTTCTGTGTTGTTTTGCAAGTGAAAGCTAAAGGGTTGCTGAAAACACTCTCATATAGCCGAATTTGCCTCGATAGTCGACTCCTTCGATAGGCGTACCAATGACCTCATCCCCGACGAGGGTCAGCGAAAGCAGCCGCCGTAGAAGTAGCGACCCGATTACTTGGTACCTGGCCACGATCGGGCGGGAGCCCCTGTTGACGCCAGCTGAAGAGATCGAACTCGGCAATCAGGTGCAAACAATGATGCGCCTCACGGAGGAGGGAGATCGGGAGCTCAGCGACTTGGAAAAGAAATTGATGCGCATCGGCAAGCGCTCTAAGCAGCGCATGATGAAGGCCAATTTGCGCTTAGTCGTAAGTGTTGCCAAAAAATATCAATGCAAGGGTCTGGAGCTGCTCGACTTGATCCAGGAAGGTTCACTGGGACTGGAGCGGGCTGTTGAGAAATTTGATCCCACCCGTGGTTATAAGTTTTCGACCTATGCCTTCTGGTGGATTCGCCAGAGCATGACCCGAGCGATCGCTTGCCAGTCGCGCACGATTCGACTGCCGGTGCATCTCAGCGAGCGCCTCACCGCCATTCGCAAGGTGAGCCTCGACCTTGCCCACAAGCTCGGCGCCATGCCCAGCCGCCAGGAGATCGCCGAGGCCATGGCCATGCCGATCGAAGAGCTTGATGGCCTGTTGCGCCAGTCCCTCACCACCTCGAGCCTGGATGCGCCAGTAAACGGTGATGAAGGCCGCAGCTTCCTGGGCGATCTGATCGCCGATTCCTCCGAGGAGGAGCCCCTCGACCGGGTGGAGCGCGGCATCCATCAAGAGCAGCTAGGGCGCTGGCTGAGCCATTTGAGCGACCAGGAGCGCCAGGTGCTGCAACTGCGCTTCGGGCTGGAAGGAGAGGAGCGTCAAACCCTGGCGGAGATCGGCCGGCGGCTCGATGTGTCCCGGGAGAGAGTGCGCCAGGTAGAACTCAAAGCTCTACGCAAGCTGCGCAATCTCACCCGCCGCACCCCCACGACGCTTTAGGGCACGGGGCTTTAGGGCACGGGTATCAGTCTTCCGCCCAGATGTAGCGAGTGAGCTCTTCCGGCTTGGGTTCGGGAGCCGCAAGGGCGAATTCGACGCAATCTGCCACTTCGGCATCGATCTCCTTCTCGATCGACTTGAGCTCCTCGGCCGTAGTCAAGCCCTGCTCGATCAAGCGGCTGGCAAGGGATTTGATCGGATCTCGCTTGGCCCAAAACTCCTTTTCAGCCTCTTCGCGCAGCTCGTCGGGGTCAGCCAGGGAATGGCCGCGGAAGCGATAGGTGAGGCACTCCAGCAGGGTGGGGCCCTCTCCGGCCCGGGCCCTCTCAACGGCGCGCTGGGCGGCGGCACGCACTGCCAGCACGTCCATGCCATCCACCTCCTCACCAGCCATGCCAAAGGCAGCGGCCTTACGCCAGATCTCCGGATCGCTGGTGGCACGGTTGTGGTCCATACCAATGGCCCACTTGTTGTTCTCCACCACAAACAGGATCGGCAGCTTCCACAGCGCCGCCATGTTCAAACACTCGTAAAACTGGCCAATATTGCAGGTGCCGTCGCCGAAGAAGGCTGCGGTGACGGAGTCGCTGGAGGCATCTCCGAGGGCGTCGCGCTTATAGCGGCTGGTAAAAGCTGCGCCGAGCGCCACCGGAATACCCTCTCCGATGAAGGCGTAGCCACCGAGCAGGTGATGCTCCTTGGAAAAAAGGTGCATGGAGCCGCCACGGCCCTTGCTGCAGCCGGTTTCCTTGCCGAATAGCTCGCTCATCACCTCGCGGGCCGGCACGCCGCAGCTCAGGGCATGAACGTGGTCGCGGTAGGTGCTGCAAAACCAGTCGTGCTGCAGCTTCATCGCCTTGATCACGCCCGTGCTCACGGCTTCCTGGCCGTTGTAGAGGTGCACAAAGCCAAACATTTTGCCGCGGTAATACATCTCCGCGCACTTGTCCTCAAAACGCCGGCCAAGGGTCATGTCGCGATAGAGCATCAAGCCCTCGTCGCGATTCACCGTGGCAGGCACGGATGGGTAAAGGTTCTCGAGGCGCTCAGCGTGAGCCCCCACCAAACTGGTGACGTCGGCTGAACAGGTCGGTGCTCCGGAGGCTGATCCAGGTGCCGCCGCAATGTCGTGGCCCATGTCCGCCTGCGTCATTAACCAACTGTACGAGGTCTGTTCCCGCAGCAGCTGACAATTTGTGCCACAACCGCTGACCCTGCCTACAGTCAGCCACCAGTGGAAGGCAAGGATTGGAACTGCCGATCGATCATTTCCGGTTGCTCGGAGTCAACCCGACCACGGACTTGCAGTCCCTATTGCGCACCCTGCAGCAACGCATCGACCGGGCGCCAGATCAGGGATTTACCCAGGAAACCCTGCTAGCCCGTGAGGAACTACTGCGCGCCAGCGCCGACCTACTCAGCGACAGCAGCCGGCGCCAGGCCTACGAATCCGACCTGACGGCGCTGGCCGGCAGCGGGCCAACGCTGATGCCCGCCCTTGATGTGCCCACCAGCAAGGAGGTGGGCGGCCTGCTGCTGTTGCTCGAAGCGGGTCAGGCCTTCGAAAGCTTCGAGCTCGCCTGCCGGGCCCTACAGCCACCTCAGACGCCAGCGCTGGGAAGCACTCGCGAGGCCGACCTGGCCCTGTTAGCTGGCCTCGCCTGCCTGGCGGCCGCCATCGACCTGCACCAGCAGCGGCGCTACGAGGCCGCCGCCCAGACCCTGCAGCAGGGCCAGCACCTGCTGCAGCGGATGGGCCAATTACCAGCCATTCGCCAGCAACTCAGCGACGAGCTCGATGGTTTGCGGCCCTACCGAGTGCTGGACCTACTCAGCCGCAACCTCACGGCCCAAACGGAAAGAGCCGAGGGTCTGACCCTGCTTGAAGAGCTGGTGGCCCGCCGGGGCGGACTGGAGGGTTTCGGTGACCCGAGCATGGGCCCGGAGGAATTTCAAGCCTTTTTTAAGCAGATCCGTGCCTTCCTGACAGTGCAGGAGCAAGTGGATTTGTTCGGTCGCTGGGCAGAAGCCTCTGCGGCTGCAGATTTTTTGGCGAGCACCGCCCTCACCGCCTCCGGCTTTGCCCAACGCAAGCCCGAGCGCATCGCCGCGGCCCGCGAGCGGCTGGAGGCCAGCGGTCAAGACGGACTACAACCGCTGCTGGCCTGCCTGCATCTGCTGCTTGGGCAGGTGGACAAAGCCCGCAGCGCCTTCGATCAGGGAGCAACCCCCGAACTGAAGCGCTGGGCGGAGCAGCAAAGCAGCGATTCCCTTGCCCAACTTTGCGCCTACTGCCGCGACTGGCTGGCGCGTGATGTGTTGCCCGGCTACCGCGATCTGGAGGCTGATCCGGATCTGGAGGCCTACTTCGCCGACCGCGACGTACAGGCCTATGTCGAGCAGCACGACAGCCCTTCAGAGCGATTGCCAGCGACCGCCGAAAACGCCTTTGCCTGGGACACGGGCTCAGCCCCGGTTAGCGCAGCCCCAGCCAGCCCCAGCGGCGGCTTCCTGGAACAGGAAGACGAAGACGAGCAGTGGGACTGGGACGGGACGGCCTGGCTAGAGAACCTGCGGGAAGCCTGGGATAGCCATGGTCCTGCCTCCTGGATGGAGCGCATGCCCCACTGGCAGTTTCAGTGGCAGTGGCAGCGGCAGCGGCAGTGGCCGTCGCGCCGCACAACTACCGGAGTAGCCGTGGCAGCCGGGGTGGCACTGCTTGCCATCGCCTCGTTTGTGAGGCTGCGCTCTCCCGCCCCAGGCCCGGGCCGCACTCCCATCGCGGTGCAACCGGTCGCCCCACCAGCTGTTCCCATCAAGCCCTCCCCTCCCGTTAAGGCCACCCCTCCCGCCGAGCCCAGCCTGCCCCTGCGGGAGGAAGCGCCGAGTGAAGCCCAGGTGCAGGCCCTGCTCGAAGCATGGCTCGACGCCAAGGCCGCAATCCTGGCAGGCAAAGACAGTCGCATTCCCCTGGAGGTACTGGCCCGGCCAAGCCAGCTGGATCGACTCGGATCGGAGCGCGATGCCGACCAGGCCCGCGGCGAAACCCAGACCATCAGCACCGACATCACCAATCTGGTGATCAACGAGCGAGACGCCAACCGCATCGCCGCCACGGTGGGGCTGAGCTACACCGATCAGCGGCTCAACTCCAAGGGGGATTCTCAAGGCGAGCCCAGCAAGATGGAGCTTCGCAACCTCTATGTGTTTGGCCGCAACGGAGGTATCTGGCGCCTGGTGAGCTTCCAGAAAGCTCCCTGACCAGCCGGACTGGTTTTTACGATCGTTTGAATATGGGGTCTAGACCCCAACCCCTGGCTCCGGAGTGGCACCGCGATGTTTGACGAGCTTTCCCAGCGATTTGAAGAGGCGGTTAAGAGCCTGAGAGGGCAGGCCTCGATCACGGAAACCAACGTGGAAGGCGCGCTCAAGCAGGTGCGTCGAGCCCTGCTGGAGGCGGATGTGAGCCTGCCGGTGGTTCAGGACTTCGTCGAGGAGGTGCGCCGCAAGGCCGTGGGCGCCGAGGTGGTGCGGGGAGTTAGCCCGGATCAGAAATTTATCCAGCTGGTGCACGAGCAGCTGGTTGAAACCATGGGAGGCGAGAACGCCCCCCTGGCCGCAGGAGGCAAGCCCGGTGCACCCTCGGTGGTGCTGATGGCCGGCCTGCAGGGCGCCGGCAAAACCACCGCCACCGCCAAGCTCGGCCTGCACCTCAAGGAACAGGGGCGCAAGGCCCTCCTGGTGGGAGCAGACGTCTACCGACCTGCCGCCATTGAGCAGCTAAAAACCCTGGGCGCCCAAATCGGCGTGGAGGTATTCAGCCTTGGCACCGATGCCAAGCCCGAGGACATAGCCGCCGCCGGCATCGCCAAGGC
Source organism: Cyanobium sp. BA5m-10 (assembly GCF_024346255.1). Lineage (NCBI taxonomy): Bacteria > Bacillati > Cyanobacteriota > Cyanophyceae > Synechococcales > Prochlorococcaceae > Cyanobium > Cyanobium sp. BA5m-10. The sequence goes on from NZ_JAGQCP010000001.1 coordinate 162,087, forward strand.
CCGCGAGGAGGGCTTCGACACGGTGCTGGTAGACACCGCTGGCCGACTCCAAATCGACACGTTGATGATGGAGGAGATGGTGCGGATCCGTCAGGCCGTGCAGCCCGACGAGGTGCTGCTGGTGGTGGATTCGATGATCGGCCAGGAGGCCGCCGATCTCACCCGGGCATTCCACGAGCAGGTTGGGATCACAGGAGCCGTGCTCACCAAGCTCGACGGCGACTCCCGCGGCGGTGCCGCCCTCTCGATCCGCAAGGTGAGCGGTGCGCCGATCAAGTTCATCGGCACCGGCGAGAAGGTAGAGGCGCTCCAGCCCTTCCATCCCGAGCGGATGGCAAGCCGCATCCTCGGCATGGGCGACGTGCTCACCCTGGTGGAGAAGGCCACCAAGGAAGTGGAGCTGGCCGACGTGGCCCGCATGCAGCAAAAACTCCAGGAAGCCAGTTTTGACTTCTCCGACTTTCTGCAACAGATGCGCATGATCCGGCGCATGGGCTCCCTGGGCGGGCTGATGAAGCTGATCCCGGGCATGAACAAAATTGACGACGGCATGCTCAAGCAAGGCGAGGTTCAGCTCAAGAAGATCGAGGCGATGATTGGCTCAATGACAGAGATCGAGCGCCAGCAACCGGAGCTGCTGGCCGCCCAACCCTCAAGAAGGCGACGCATCGCCTCTGGCTGCGGCCACAGCTCGGCCGAGGTGGACAAGGTGCTGGCCGATTTCCAGAAGATGCGCGGCTTCATGCAGCAGATGACCCGCGGCGGCGGCATGCCCGGCATGCCAGGGATGGGGGGTATGCCCGGAATGCCAGGGATGCCCGGCATGCCTGGCCCCATGGGTGGCGGTGGCAGTGGCGGTGGCGGTGGGGCGGGGCAAAGAGTTGCCAAGCCCGCCAAGAAACGCAAGGGATTCGGCCAGCTATGAGCACCCGACGGGGTACATTGCTTGTTTGGACACCTAGCGCAAGGCCACGATGATCAAGCTCCGCCTGAAGCGGTTTGGAAAGAAGCGGGAAGCGAGTTTCCGCCTTGTTGCCACTAACAGCACCTCTCGCCGCGACGGACGTCCGCTTGAGGAGCTGGGCTTCTACAACCCCCGTACCAAAGAGACCCGTCTGGACACCGAGGCGATCCGCACTCGCCTGGGCCAGGGGGCCCAACCCACCGACACGGTGCGCTCCTTGCTGGAGAAGGGTGGTCTGATCGAGAAGACAGTGCGCCCCGCCGAGGTTGTTGGCAAGCAAAAGCAGGCTGATGCCCGCGAAGCTGCAGCCAAACAGGCTGTCAAGGAAGCAGCTGAGGCCAAGGCTGCCGAAGCTGCTGCTGCCGCCGAAGCCAAAGCAGCTGCCGAAGCTGCTGCTGCTGAAGCCGCCAGTGCCGACGAAGCAACTACGGAAGCCGCCGCTACCGCCGAAGCTTGAGCTTTCGCCCCATGGCAGAGCCAAAGGGGCCTACAAGCTTTGCCATTCCCCTGCCCAATCCTGCCGCGGCTCTAGCCCTGGCAGGTGACGCCGAATCATCCACCCTGCGCCAACTCGAAGCCCTCACCGGAGCTTCGCTAGTGCTGCGGGGGCTGGATTTGGTCATTCAGGCACCTCCCAGCCAGATGGAGAGAGCTGCGGCGTTGGTGGAATTGCTTCGCCCCCTGTGGCAGGAAGGCCAAGCCATCACCCAAGTAGATATGCGGGTAGCCCTGCAGGCCCTCGACACCGGCAGGAGCGCGGAGCATCAGCAAATGGGGCGCCAAGTGCTGGCCCGTAGCCAGAATGGCAAATTGCTGCGCCCGCGCACCCTGCGCCAGCAGTCCTATGTGGAAGCTATGGAGCGCCACGACCTCACCATTGCCCTCGGCCCGGCGGGCACTGGCAAAACCTTTCTGGCCGCCGTTCAGGCGGTGCGCATGCTCACCGAGCGCAAGGTCGAGCGGTTGGTGCTCACTCGCCCGGCGGTTGAGGCGGGCGAACGGCTCGGGTTTTTACCGGGCGATCTGCAGCAGAAAGTTGATCCCTACCTGCGCCCCCTCTACGACGCCCTGCACGCCCTGCTTGGCACCGAGCGCACCAGTGCCCTGCTGGAAAAAGGGGTGATTGAAGTGGCCCCTCTTGCTTACATGCGCGGCCGCACCCTGGCCGACGCCTTTGTGATCCTCGACGAAGCCCAAAACACCACCACCGCCCAGATGCGGATGGTGCTTACCCGGCTGGGGGAACACTCCCGCATGGTGGTAACTGGCGATCCCACCCAGGTGGACCTGCCCTATGGGGTAAAGAGCGGCCTGAAGGAAGCTGCCCAGGTGCTGCAGGGGGTGGAGGGGGTGGCGATCTGCGAGCTCACCGCGGCTGACGTGGTGCGCCACCCGCTAGTGCAGCGACTGGTGGAGGCCTATGCCGATCGCGATGCCACCAAGCTGGCGCCTGCCGTTAAAAGGCGATTCGATAGCCCGTGCAGTGAGCCTGAACCATGAACAAAGCAGAGCGCCTGCGCATCCCCGCGGAGATCGCCATAGCGGCTTTGGTGGCTTATTTACTCGGCTACTGGTTCACAAATCTGTTCCCGGGCTACCTACCCAAGATCGGCGGGCTTTGGTCGGCGATCTCCGCGATCGTGGTAACCCAGGCCACCCGCAGGGAGACAACCTCCTCAGCCTCGCTGCGAATTTTGGGTTCAGCCATAGGCGCCGGCACCAGTGCCATCTACCTGACGCTGCTTCCCTTTCACCCACTGGGCATGGCCGTGGCAATCTTCGCCACGGTTGCGCTCTGCGCAGCAATCAATGTGCCCAGCCATGGCCGCCTGGCAGCGATCACCGTGATCGTTGTGATGGTCACCGGCAGCCTGGATCCGAAGCTGAGTCCGGGGCTAAATGCCCTGCTGCGCTTGGCTGAATCATTCATCGGCACCGGCGTTGCGGTGCTCGCGGCTGGGCTCTGGCCTAGCTCAAACAACCAGGTCGGTGGCGATTCCTGAAGCCCAGGAGCCAAACCTAAGCCCATCCCGATAGGGAGATCCGCACCAACGGCAGCCAGCAGGGCCTCCCGTTGCCTACAGATCGCTGGCAGGATATAGAAACTTCGAATCCACTGGTGCGCCATGCCGGCCAGCAGCAATTTTCAACAGGCCATTCGTGAGGCCCAATCAAGCGCCCTAGTGGGCCCCAATGTGGTCAACAAGGCCCTGCCCTATGTGGGCGGCGGCATGGTGCTCACCGCCGGTGGGGTGATGGGAGGCCTGGCCCTGATGGCCAGCAGCCCAGCCCTGTTCATGCCCCTGTTCTGGGTGGCCCTGATCGGCAACTTCATCCTGTTCTTCGTGGCCCAGAATGTGGCCCTGAAGGGCAAAAACAACACTGCCCTGCCGCTGCTGACGGCCTACAGCCTGATCACCGGCTTCACCCTCAGTGGCATCGTTGCCTACGCCGTAAGTGCCGCTGGTGTAGGCGCCATCGGCACAGCCACCCTGGCTACGGGCATCACTTTTGTGGTGGCCTCAGTGGTGGGTCGCCGCATGAGCGACAACATCGGCCAAGCCCTGAGCGGCGTAGTGGGTCTGGGCATCCTCGGCCTGCTGATCGCCATGGTCGTGCAGATCATCGGTGGCATTTTTGCCCCAGGCGTTTTCAGCGGCGGCACCTTCGAACTGCTGATTGCAGGTTTCGGCACGGTGCTGTTCGTAGGCGCAGCCTTCGTCGACTTCTACACGATGCCTCGCACCTACAGCGACGACCAATACTTGGCCGGCGCCTTGGGGATGTATCTCACCTACATCAACCTATTTATCTTCATCTTGCGCTTGATCATTGCCCTCCAGGGCGGTGGCCGTCGCGACTGAGCTTCAATCCAGCAACTTAAGCGCCCCCAAAGGGGCGCTTTTTTTATGGCTGAGCCTGTGGCGTGGGCAATGCCGATGTCACTTCCCGCAGCGGATGGGTTGCACTGCCCCAACCAGCAAGCGGCAATTCAGGCGGGTTACCTGGGCTTAAGCGAGCAGCAGAGTTAAACCAAGCCAGCAGCAGGGCCCGCAAGGCCCCCCCGGACTCGCCCCTAGGCGAACGCAAATTGAAGTGATCGGCATTCTCAGCCAGAACCAGGCGATGGCCACTGGCGCCGCCCCGGGTGGCCCTGGCCATCGGCTCGATCGCCTCGGGCCCGGGCGGAACCACCCAGTCGCGGCTACCGCTGATCACCAGCACCTTCGCCTTCATGCTGCCGGCGGAATCGACATCAAATAGCAAGCGCATCGGCGGACTCACCGCAATGGCAGCAGCCACCCGGGGGTCTACCAAAGCGGCACTATCCGCCGAACCAACGAAGTTGCACTGCAATATCCAGCTGAGATTGCGGGAGGGGTCGCGCACCTCATCGCAAAGCTGCTGAAGTTTGGTGGTGATGGGCCGGGCCCCAGCCAGCTGCAACGCAGTGGTCGCCCCCCAGGAATGGCCTGCCACCAGCACCGCCTGGGTGTTCACCGATCGGCGCAAGGCGAGCCGCCCCTGGGCGGCGGCATCGATCACGGCCGACACATCTTTTGGCCGCAGGGCCAGCTCAGAAGGACTAGGAGGCGGCTGCTTGCCGGCCAGCATGGCTCGCTGCTGGCTTTGATCGCTGCCTGGGTGGCGGGGCAGCACCACGGTGTAGCCATGGCTAGCCAGGTGGGCTGCCCAGCCCTCGAAGTTGCTGGGGTCATCCCACAGCCCGTGGGAAATCACCACCAGTCGATTTGGCGCCGCTCCAGATCCGGTTGGCTCGAGCACCACCAGAGCCAACGGCTCCGGGCGATGGCCAACGACGATTTTTAATTCCTGGCGGGCAACAGACTGCCGTCCTGCCTCCTGCAGTGGTCCAGCACTGCCCACAGCCGGGATGGAGGCAATCAGCTTTTCAGCCGAGCGGCGTTGATCTCGAAACCGCTGAATTGAAAATCCCAACCGGCCCAGCTCCACCGTGACGCTCTGGCCTGGTAGCTGCTCGATCACATCCAGCATGGTGATGCCCCCCTTAGCGGCAGACCGCTCCATGGCTTGCTCAAACTGAGCCGGATCGAGCGGATCAGGCAAGCCATCGATGTCGCCTAGGGCCCCGACCAACAGCAGCACCTGATCAAGCAGCGGTGAACCCTGGGCCTGGCGAATAACCGCCTTGATCTCGAGGGGCAGGTTTGAGTTCACCACGGCCTTAAGCCTGCGGCCAATCTCGCCTCGGGTGGCACGGTCGAGCTCGGCCAGATCGCTGTCGCCGGAAATCAATGCTTCCGGACTGCGCAATTCAGCGACCCTGATGCTGAAGCCTGTCTCGAGCAGGGGCAGGCGCAAATTAATGGTTTCAATCGCCCCGGCAGGCGCCGGGGCCAGCAGGGCGGCGGCACCGATTCCCGTGGCCAGGATGCGCAACGCCCGGGATGGAAAGGGGCGAATCATGGGCAGAAGCGACGGCGGGGCAATCAAGTCATCTTGGCCTGGTTCAGGCCTCAGCCACAGCTTCGATTGCGGCGGCGATCGAGCTCCGCTGCTCGGCGTCGTAGCCCCAGCGATCTAGGAAGGCGACGTCTTCTCCCTGCCCGGCGGTAGCCGCCAGCAGGATTTCCAGCCGCTCCTTAACGGCCTGAGGCTCAAGGCTCCGCAGCAGTTCGGTGCAGCGGGCTTGCACCCGCTCCGAAGCCCCCTGCTGGCTGGAATCGCCAGCACGTTGATGGTGCAGGGCCATCGCCGTACTCATGGCCAGGTTGCGGGCCGAGAGATCGACGACGCCCTCGCCTGCCAGCCGCAGCTGGAGCAGCAGGGTTTCGGGCAGGCGGTCCATCAGCGGGCAGTCGCCGGCCAGGCTCACAACAAAAAAGCCCCGGGCACCATCGCGGCTTGCAACCAGCTCAGCCACCCGGTCGGCAAGTACTTCATCACTGAGTTCGCCGTGCTCCCACAACGCCAGCCACTGGGCCGTGATCTCCATGGCCTGCTGAAAAGTTGGTTCGGCAGCAGCAGTCATTGCGGTGAATAGGGCACAACCAGAAAGCCAGCCTATGGACTCTGCCGAGGCAGCAAGGGTGGCCCTGCCGGCTGCCAGGCTGGTGTTATGGAGTTTCCCACGACAATCCCGGCCCTACCCACGAGCCCTGAAGGCTTTCGCTCCGGCTTCGTGGCGCTGATCGGCCGGCCAAACGTGGGTAAATCCACCCTGCTCAACCAGCTGGTGGGCGAAAAGGTGGCGATCACCTCGCCCGTTGCCCAAACCACCCGCAACCGGCTGCGGGCGATCCTCACCACCGAAACAGCCCAGCTGGTGCTGCTAGATACGCCGGGTATCCACAAGCCCCACCACCTGCTGGGGGAGCGACTGGTGCAGAGCGCCCGCCGCGCCATCGGGGAAGTGGATGTGGTGCTGCTGCTGGTGGATGGCAGCGAGCCGGCTGGCCGGGGCGATGGCTTCATCGTGGAGATGTTGCAGCACTGCCGCGCACCTGTGCACCTAGCCCTCAACAAAAATGACCTGGTGGATCCGGCCCGGACCGAGGAGCTAACCCAGAGCTACCGCGAGCTGGTGCCGGGCTGGCCCCTTCATCCGGTGAGCGCCTTGAACGGCGCGGGTACCAGCGAGTTGGTGGCAGCTCTCGCCGCCGACCTACCGGAGGGTCCCCACCTATACCCACCGGATGCGGTGAGCGATCAGCCCGAGCAGTTGCTGCTGGCGGAGTTGATCCGCGAGCAGGTGTTGCACCAGACCCGCGAGGAGATTCCCCACTCGGTGGCGGTGCAGATCGAGCGCATCGTCGACGACGGGCCGCGCACCGCCGTGCTGGCCACGGTGTTGGTGGAGCGCAGCAGCCAGAAGGGGATCCTGATCGGCAAAGGGGGCCGCATGCTTAAGGAGATCGGCAGCGGCGCCCGCCAGCAGATGCAGAAATTGATCGACGGGCCGGTGTATCTGGAGCTGTTCGTGAAGGTGGTGCCCAATTGGCGCCGCAGCGCCGCGCGCTTGAGCGAACTGGGCTACCGGGGGGAGTAACACCTGCTTAGCCGCATTACCGGCTTAGCCGAAGCAATGCAAGTCAACCTCCACGACGCCAAAACCAATCTCTCCCGGTATGTCGAGCAAGCGCTCGATGGCGAGGAGGTGGTGATTGCGCGTGCCGGCAAAGCCATGGTGCGGCTGGTGCCGGTAGATGAGGCTCCTCGCCGACGCGAGCTCGGCTTTCTTCAGGGGTCTGCGGTTCTGGACTGCGACCTCAAAGCCGAGCTGCTGCTCAGGCTGGCCATCGCCCCTGAGCGCCTACCGGCAACGTTGCGTGGCACCCTCATGGTCCTCCGCTTGCCCATGCTGTAGAGCGTGGTGAGCCTCTGGAAACTGGCGCTCAAAACCTCCCTCGGCAAACCTGGATTCGTCGTCGACGCTGCTCAATTGCATGACGGACTGAAGCAGCAGGGCCACCAGGTGATCTGGATGGGCGACGGCGGGGCAGGCGGCTGAGAGAATCACTCCCATGAGCGAGCCCAGCCCCGACACCACCCCATTTCCTCCCGAAGAAATCGGAGCCTTTCTGCGCTGTTGCGCCGGCGAATGGATGGGCCTGCGCAGCCAGTTCGCCCTCGGCGAGGTAAATGCCGGTGATGACGACGACGACGGTTGGCACACAAGCGACCGCGGCGAGCTGGTGGTGGCCTTTCTCGAGGCCGAGACCGCTGGTGGGGCGGGCGGCCTGCAAGTGGGCCAGAAAGATGCGGTGGCCCAGCAGCAGCTGCACTTCGACGCCGAAGGTGGCTTCCGCAGCGGCGAGCAGCAGGGCCGCTGGCTGCTCTGGCCCGACGGCAGCCTGGAGCTGGTGATCCCAGGTGATGGCCGGGAGGTGCGCGAGCGAATCTGGTTCACCAAGCCCAATCTGAGACTGCGCTCCACGGTGGAAACCAGCGCTGATGGCAGCCCCGGCCGGGCCAGCTTCAGCTCCGAGATCCGCCGGGTGAGCCGGCCCACCGTGCCCGCGAGCTGAGCTGATGCGCCTTGATGTGGTGAGCCTGGCACCGGAGGCCTTTGCGCCACTGCTGGGCCTGGGCGTGATCGGCCGGGCCTTTGCTGCCGGCATCGCCGGGCTCCACACCCACAACCCCCGCGATTTCGCCACCGACAAATACCGCAAAGTCGACGACGAGCCCTACGGCGGCGGCGCCGGCATGGTGCTCAAACCAGAGCCGGTATTTGCGGCGGTGGAGGCGATCCCGGTGCTGCCGCGGCGTCGGGTGCTGCTGATGAGCCCCCAGGGCAAGCCCCTGCAGCAGAGCGATCTGCGCCGCTGGGCTAGCGGCTACGACCAGCTGGTGCTGATCTGCGGCCACTACGAAGGATTCGATGAACGCATCCGCTCCCTAGCCGATGAGGAGGTGTCGATCGGCGACTTTGTGCTCACCGGCGGGGAGCTGCCGGCGGCGGTGATCATCAACGGTGTAGTGCGGCTGCTGCCCGGCACCGTGGGTACCCAGGCCTGCCTCGAGGAGGAGAGCCACAGCGCCCTACTGCTCGAGCATCCCCACTACACCCGTCCCGCCAACTTCCGGGAGCTGGAGGTGCCGACGGTGCTGCGCAGCGGCGACCATGGTGCCATCGCCCGCTGGCGCTTTGAGCAGCAGCAGCAGCGCACCGCCGAACGCCGGCCGGATTTATTCGGGCGCTGGCAGGCGCAGCAGCAACTCCAGCAGTAGAAACAGCAAACTGGGCTAAGCCTCCGGTTGCCTTAACACCGATGCTGCTCAGCACCACCTCCAGCCTTGAAGGCCAGCCGATACGGCACTACATGGGCCTGGCCTGGTGCACGGCGAAACCATTTTGGGCGCCAATATCTTCCGCGACATCCTGGCCTCAATCCGCGACCTAATCGGCGGGCGGGCTAGGTCCTATGAGGTCACTCTGGAGCGGGCCCGGGAGATGGCACTGCAGGAACTAGGCAGGCGCGCTCGATTGCTGGGAGCCGATGCCGTTGTGGGGGTGCGGGTGGACTACGAGGTGCTGGGACAGGCGGGTGGAATGTTGATGGCTTGCGCCATCGGCACTGCCGTAAGGCTCGAGGCTGCTGGGGATTGGGCTTCTGGTGATAGGGGGCTACCACCGCCGCCGCTGCCACCTCAACCCTGACCCTGCTGCAGACCCCGCAACGCCGCGAGTAGGGCTGCCGGGCTCTGGGGGTCCACCATCAGCACACTGCCTCCAGGCGCATGGGCCATCTGCTCGCCCATGGCCATCCAGTCGCCGGCCAGCAACAAACGCATCGCCTCCGCTGCTTGAGGGTTGGCCTGCATCGCCTCGGCCAGCCGACTAGCCGCATCGGCCCTGGCCTGGGCCAGCAGGGTCTGCTGCTTGGCCTGGGCTTCGGCATCCAGCAGCAGGGCCTCCGCCCGGCCCCGGGCCGCATTCACCTGGGAGTCGCGCTCCCCTTCCGAACGCAAAATCGCCGCCCGCTTCTCCCGCTCAGCAGTCATCTGCTGCTCCATCGCCTGCTGCACGCCCCGGGAGGGCTGGATATCGCGTAGCTCCACCCGCGTCACCTTCACACCCCAGGGATCGGTGGCCTGATCCAGCTCCTTCATCAGCACCTCATTCACCTCTTGGCGGGTGGTGAAGGTTTGGTCGAGGTCGAGCTTGCCCATCTCGGCGCGGATCTGGGTCAGCACCAGATTCACCATGGCCGCCTGCAGGTTGTCGACGGCGTAGTAGGCGCGGGCGTGCTCCAGCAGCTGCCAATACACAACCGCATCCACCTCGATACCGACGTTGTCGCGGGTGATGCACTGCTGGGGCGGGATGTCGAGCACCCGCTCCTTAAGTGATTCATGGCTCACCACCTTCTCCAGCACCGGCAGCACCAGGGACAGGCCCGGCTGCAGCTGGCGGTCGTATTTGCCAAGGCGCTCCACTAGGCGCGACTGGCCGCCGCTGGTGACCTTGACGCTGCTAACGCCCAGCAGGGCCATCAGCACCAAGGCGGGCAGGGAGAGCAGAGCTTCCACGGCGGGAATCCGAGCAGGAGATGCCAACGCTAGTCAGCATGGGCGGGCTGAACCACACCCACGCCCGCCGCGCCGCCATGGCTCCCGTGTCGCTCCTCTGGCTACTGCTGGCCACCGGCCTGCTGCTGCTTGCCCTGGCGGGTGCTGAGGTGGATGGCCTGCTGCCGGCGGCGGTGGTGGCTCTGGTGTTGTCAGTGGCGACGGCCTGGTTACCCCTGCCGCCCCTGCTGCAGCTCGGGCTACTGGCGGGCCTCACCTGCCTGGGGGTGCTGGGTCTGCGGCGCTGGTCGGCACGGCAGCGCCACCGCAGCCTGCCGCCAGCGGAAAACGCCACAGTGCTCAGTGGCTTCAACGGCAGCGAAACGGGTCGGGTGCGCTGGCACGGCCAAAGCTGGAGCGCCGTCAACCTGGGCAGCAGCCAAGCTCTCAGCCCGGGTGCGGCCGTGACCGTGCTGGGCCGCGAGGGCAATCAGCTGCAGGTGCTGGGGCCTGGGTGAGATTGGGTCTTGGTGTTGATCCAGCCCTAGGGGAGACTGGGACCAAGCACCCCCACTCCATGCAACTGCGCATCGGCAATGGCTACGACATCCACCGGCTGGTGCCCGGTCGGGCGCTGATCCTGGGCGGCCAGCGGCTGGAGCATCCCGCCGGCCTGGGGCTTGATGGCCACAGCGATGCCGACGTGCTGGTGCACGCAATCATGGACGCCCTGCTGGGGGCCCTTTCCCTGGGTGACATCGGCCTCTATTTCCCCCCGGACGACCCGCAGTGGCAGGGGGCCGACAGCCTGGAGCTGCTGGAGCAGGTGGTGGCCCTGGTGATGGAGCGGGGTTGGAGCGTGGTGAATGTGGATTCAGTGCTAGTGGCCGAGCGGCCCAAGCTCAAGCCCCACATCGCCGCGATGTGTTCTGCAATCGCCTCCCGCATGGGGCTGACAGCCGATCAGGTGGGTGTCAAAGCCACTACCAACGAGCAGCTGGGGCCTGAAGGCCGCGAAGAGGGCATCTCCTGCCACGCCGTGGTCCTGCTGCAAAAGCCGTGAGCCGCCTCTGGCAGTCCAGCTTTTCTAAGTTTGTGAGATCGATATTGCTTCTAGGGATGACCCTGGTGCTGCTCTCCAGCCAAGCCAGCCCGGTGCACGCGGCCTTTGCCGAGCCCGATGGCTCCTACGACGTGGTGGTGGTGGAACACCTGCGCCTGAAGGTGCCGGCCGAGGGCCGCCAGGCCTGGCTTGAGGCGGAACGGGGCAGCTGGGAACCCTGGCTGGCCCAGCAGGAGGGCTTTCTCGATCGCCAGCTGCTCTGGGATCCCCTCACCGAGGAGGGCACCCTGCTGATCCGCTGGGTCGATCGCGAGCACTGGAAGGCGATTCCGCCGCAAGCGGTGCAGGCGGTGCAGGAGCGCTTCGAGCAGCTAGCCCAGGCGGCCAGCGGCCAATCGCAAGGCAACCCCTTCCCGCTGGTGTTTGAAGGTGAGCTGCTGCCGGCATGAGCCGCATCAGCGCAGACCAGGCCACCTACGTGCTCGGCAGCCCGGAGCATCGGCTCGACCTTGGCCGCCGCCAGCGGCTGGGGATGGTGGAGGCGATCTGGGGCGAGCACAAAAGTGCCGAGCAGATCGCCCGGATCCTGGAAGAGTTGCATGGCTTAGGAGAGCTGGCGCTTGTGACCCGCGTCTCCCCTGAGAAGGCAGAAGCCGTGGCAGCACTGCTAGGGGGGGAGAGAGGGGAGGCCTGGCTTCTGCAGCACCATCCCCAGGCCCGCTGTCTCAGCGCCGGGCTCCTACCAAGCCCAGAATCAAGGCTGGGTCGGGTAGCGGTGCTAAGCGGCGGCACCAGCGATTTACCGGTGGCGGCCGAGGCCCAGCTGGCCCTGGCCTGCCATGGCATCGCCACCGAACTGGTGCTGGATGTGGGCGTGGCGGGGCTGCACCGGCTGCTGGAGCGCCTCGAAGACCTGCGTCATGCCGATGTGCTGATCGCCTGCGCTGGTATGGAGGGAGCCCTGCCCACCGTGCTGGCCGGGCTGCTGCCCCAGCCGGTGATTGGAGTGCCAGTGGCTGTGGGCTACGGCGTAAGTGCCGGAGGCGTGGCAGCCCTGCACGGCATGTTGGCTAGTTGCGCCCCCGGGCTCACGGTGGTGAACATCGACAACGGTTATGGCGCCGCCATGGCAGCCCTGCGGATCCTGGGCTGCGGGCTTGGGCGCTCAGCAGCCGGGACGCAGGGGAGTTGAACCGGGCTGCTCAATCTCGAGCACCGCTTGGATCCAGAGCTGCATCGAGCGGGGCAAAAGTCCCTGCTCGTAGCGCTCGATGGCCTGCAGCAGCACCGCTGTATTGACCCAGGTTGGCGAGCGACGCAGCATGAAACCAGCCGGCACTCAACGCAGTGTGGGTAGCTAGCCAGGCAGGGGCAAGGGGAGAAGCAACGATCTCCCCTCGCCGTTTGGGACTCGAACCAGGACAACAGTCCTAGAGGTGTTGGAGCTGGGGGTAGGCCGTCAGCAATTCTTCGGTGCTCAGCACTTCACCGGCCCCTTCAGGCTGCCAGATCACCTCGATCGCCAGCAGATCAGCGGCACCGACGGCGCCGAGCTGCTGCAGCGAATCACGCACCTGGTCCGCACTGCCCGAACCCTTGAGAGCAAGCCGGCTGCGGCTTGCCACCAGCAGGGTGACGGCGATGAAATCGCTACTGGCATCGCTATCTCCCGCAGCCACGCTGTCATCGCTAAAGCGCTTGCCGCCCACATTGGTGGTGACCTCCCGCTGCAACTTGCTGCGCTCCGTCATCGAGAGGCGATTGAAGGTGGATTCGGCACTAGCAAAAGGCACCTGACCCACCTCTGAATTGGCATAGACCCAGAGGTCGGGGTGGCGCAGCAGGGCCAAGGTGGTCTCTTGAAGCAGGGCTTGGAGGCCCGCCGCATGGCTGGTGTCAGCGCTGCCAGCTAGACGGCGCAGATCCGTTTGAAGCTGGCGGGCCGATGCCAGCAGCCCAACCTGCAGCTGGCTGATCGTGACCGGGCCATCGGGGCGGCCGCCGCCCACCAGATCGCCGCGGCTGCCAGATATTGCTGGCCCCTGGCCGCCACCACCGCCACCTCGCACCGCGTTGAGCAACAGACCTCCCACGGCCATCAGCACAAGGAAACCGAACAGGCCGCCACCACCGAAACCAAACATTGGAATCAGGAAGGGAAAGCCGATCCCCCCTCCCCCGTAGCCACCGCGGTAGCCGCTGTTATAGCCACCACCACCTCGGTAGCCACCACCGCCGTAGCTCCTCGGCATCGAGGGGGCCGAGCGGAAGCTACCGCCACCGATGCGGCCGCCACTGGCGGCCCAGCTGGGGCTGGGATGCACCACCAACAGGCTCAGGACCAACATCGGCACGGCCAACAAGCTGAAGCAGCGCCGCAAAACCAGACGGGTAGAAAGCGCCAAGGCGCTGGAAGCGATTAGTCGGAATCTAGGAACCACCGCCCACAATGGTGACCACTTCCAGCACATCGGATTCCACCACCGGCTGGGTGGGCCAGGCCTGTCTGGGCAGGATCGTGCCGTTGAACTCCACCACCACCAAGCGGGGCTTGTAGCCCAGTTCCAGCAGGGCCTGCTCCAAGTTGAGCCCGGCTGAGCAGGCTCGCTGATCGCCGTTTACCTGCAGCCTGATCACGAAGCCGGCACCTCAAGTGCTGCCAGCAGCTCGGCAGTGGCGGCAGCTGGATCAACCGCCTCGGTGATCGCCCTCACCACCGCAATCCGCTGGGCTCCAGCAGCCCGCACCGCCGCCACCTTGCTGGCATCGAGCCCGCCGATGGCAAAGAAGGGGAGCGGACTAACCGCCGCGGCCTGGCGCACGTAATCGAGCCCCACCGGCTCCCGGCCGGGCTTGGTGGGGGTGGCTTCCACCGGGCCGACTCCGAGGTAGTCGCAGCCATCGCTGACCGCCTGCTGCAGCTGGTCCAGGGCATGGGTGCTGCGGCCAATTAACCGATCGGGGCCCAGCAGCTGGCGCGCCACCGCCGGCGGCAGATCCCCCTGGCCCAAGTGCACCCCATCGGCCTCCACCGCCAGGGCAATATCAATTCGATCATTCACCAAAAACAGGGCGCCATGGGCGGCGCAGAGTTGGCGCAGGGCCCGGGCCTGGCTGAGTTTTTGCAGGTCATCGAGACCGGCGGTCTCCTTGGCGCGGTATTGCACCAGGCGTACCCCGGCCCCCAGTGCGGCGGCCACCACCCCCTCCAGGTCGGGCACTGGAGAGGTAACTAAATAGAGCTGGCAGCTAGCCAGCAGCTCTCGGCGGCCCGCCCCGCCCGCAGCGGCCAGCCGACAGGCCTGCAACAAATCCACTTCCAGGTCGTAGAGCAGATAGCGCAGAGCTGAGGCCTCCTCCGCCAGGAGGGGATCACTGCTGCGCCCAAATTCCTCCAACACCCGCAAAGCCTCCTGCACCCGGCCGGCGTTGGCACCCACCACGGCGCTGGGGCTCGATCGCTCCGCTTGGGCCGGATGGCCGAGGCCCGCGGCCGGATCGGTAGCGGTGTGGCGCGCAAATTTGTAGGCATCGCGATGCAACCTGCCCAGCCGCTGGCGCATGTCCTTGGTGCGCACCACCAAATCGCCCCGATCGAGGCCAAAGCGGGCCCAATCTTCCAGCACCCGCAAGCCCTCCCGAGCCCGATCGAGGTTGGCATCGAGCAGCCGGTCGCGAGCTGGGCTGGAGAAGCTGTCTAGGGTGGGATCCATCACACAGTGGGCCAATGGCAGGCGAGCCAGGCAATCCAAATCGGGCCAATTCCGACAGCCCGATGCTGGTGCTGATTTCAGGGATTCTGCTGCTCGGCGGGATCGCAACCTTCATTGGCTGGGGCCTCACCCACGCCTATCCCGGCGCTTAAGGCGCGGGCCAGTTGGGCATCGGCGGCAATCTGGGCTGCGAGCTGCTCAAAGCTGGCGAAGGTTTGCTGGCGGCGCAACAGTTGCAGGGGCTCCACCACCAGCTCCAATCCCTCAAGCTCCAGCTGTCGATCGAGCAGGTGCACCTCCACCGCCGAAGGGGCGGTGGGATCCACCGTGGGCTGGGGGCCGAGGTTCATCACCGCCGGCAGCATGGCCCCACCTTCCACAGACGCAGTCGCTGCATAAACCCCCTCCAGCGGCAAAAACTTACGGCCATCCACCTGCAGGTTGGCGGTGGGCCAACCGAGTTGCTTACCAAGCCCGCGGCCACTCACCACCAGGCCGCTGAAGCGATAGGGACGCTCCAGCAAGCGGCGGGCCTCCGCCAGATCTCCGGCCCCTAGGGCCCGGCGGATGCGGCTGCTGCTCACCCGCTCCTCACCATCCCAGAGCATCGGCAGCACCTGAACCTCGATGCCGTGACGGGCACCAATCACCGCCAAGGCCTGAGTGTCGCCACTTCGGCCGGCCCCGAAGCGGAAGTTGTCACCCACGACGACCCGCTGGGCCGCCAGCTGGCCCACCAGCACCTGCTCCACGAAGGCCTCGGGGCTGAGGGCGGCCAGCTCCCGGCTGAAGGGCACCAGCACCAGCTGCTCAATGCCCAGGGGCTCCAGCAGATGCAGCTTTTCAGCGGGCAGGTCTAGCCGTAAGCGCGCCTCGCCGTGCAGCACCTCGCGGGGATGGGGCCAAAAGCTCACCACCGTGGGAATCGCCGCCGCTTCGTTGGCAGCCGCAGCAGTAACCGCCGCGATGACGCGGCGATGGCCCTGATGCAGGCCATCAAAGCTGCCGAGGGCGATGGCCGTGGGGCGCAGGGCCTCCTGGGGGGATCGCAGGGGTATCAACGCTACGGAACCCAAAGGCAACGGGAGCCAAATCGATCCTCCCATGGCACCTTTGGTTCACCCATCTGGATGGCTGAATGGCTGACCGCCTCGACCTGCAGCTAATCGCCGCGGCATTGCGGCGCCTGGGCTGGATTCGGCTCTGGTCCCAGGTGGTGCTGGGGGTGGTGGTGGTTGGGGTGCTGCTTTTCAACAACATCGGCGGCCGCCTGGCGGCCAATTCAGCCCGCGCCCTCGGCCTGGGGCCTGGAATCTCGCTCACCACCATCGCCTTCCTGCTGCTGCTCTGGTGCATCTGGCAGAGCTGGCTGGTGGTGCGCTGCGGCCGGGCCCTCAATTCGCCGGTGCGGCCCAGCAAGGGTGAAACCTCGAGGCTGATCAAGCGGGGCGTGCTGGCCGACCTGGCCGGCATCACCCTGGCGGTGCTGGGCTATCAGTCGCTGGCCGGCAGCCTGTTTGTGCAGGCCTCCCAGCAGGTGCCCGGCTTCTTTGGTGCCCAGATCCAGTCGACCCCTGGCGTGGCCGGGCGAGTGATCGGTCTACCGATCACCTCGATCGAGATGCTGGCCGTGCTGGGCAACACCCAGGTGCTGTTTGCCCACCTGATCGGGCTCTGGATCAGCCTTTGGCTGCTGCAGCGGGTTTACCGCACAACCTGATCAAGGCCGCTCACCAAACCGGCAGATCGGCCGTGCGACCGCGCCAGAAGATGTCTGGCTGGAGCGGCGTCAGTGAGACCCCACCGGCATTGATCTGGGCCACATCGGTGGGCCAGGCCGCCGGCCCAGACACCTGGGCCTCCAGATCGTTGACCACCTCCCCCGCCAGCCAGTAGTAGCTGCGGCCGCGGGGGTCTACCCGCTGCTCGAACTGGTCGGTGTAGCGACGCACCGCTGAATTGCACCAGCGCAGCTCTCCAATCGCCTCAGCCGGCCGGGGCGGCACATTGAGATTGAGCAACATGTTGCTGGGCCAACCCTCCGCCAGCATCCGCTCAGCCACATCGAGGGCGAGGCGTGCCGCTGGCGCAAATTGGCGCCATTGAAAGTCGGCACTACTTACTGCCAGGGCGGGAAGGCCCTCAATCGTGCCCTCCATCGCCGCACTCACCGTGCCGGAATACAGCACATCTGTGCCCAGGTTGGGGCCGTGGTTGATGCCGGAGAGCACCAGATCCGGCCACTCATCCAGCAAGGAAAACAGGGCGAGCTTGACGCAGTCCGAGGGGGTACCGCTGCAGGCCCAGGCCTGGACGCCATCATCGAACAACTCATCAGCCCGCTCCGCCCGTATTGGGGTCTGCAGGGTGAGACCGTGGCCCGTAGCGGAGCGCTCCTGGTCAGGACACACCACACTCACCTGGTGGCCGCGGGCCAGGGCCGCATTGGCCAGAGTTCGAATGCCTTCAGCGAAGACCCCGTCGTCGTTGCTGATCAGGATCTTGAGCGGTGCCATCGGGCCTAACGCCATTTAGCCGCAAGGTAACTGGGGCGGCTCCTTACAGTCAGCAATCCCTCCGCCCCTGCCGTGAGCGCCACCGTTTCCCTGCAGCAGCTCACCGACCAGCTCCAGGCGCTGGAAAGCCAGGCTGCAGCAGAGATCTCCACCGCCAGCACCGCTGCTGAACTGGAAGAACTTCGAGTGGGACTGCTCGGCAAGAAGGGGCGCCTTTCTGGCGTGCTCGGCGCCATGGGCAAGCTGCCTGGCGATGAGCGGCCCCTGATCGGCCAAAGGGCCAACGTGCTCAAAGAGCAGGTGCAGGCGCTCCTTGGCGAGCGGCTTTCGGCAGTGAAAAGCGCAGCCATGGCCGAGCGTCTCGCCGGCGAAACCATTGACGTCACTGCGGCCTGCAGCTTCACGCCGCCGGGCCACCGCCACCCCTTAATAAGCACGATCGAAGAGATCGTCGACATCTTTGCCGGCCTGGGATATCGGGTATCGGAGGGGCCTGAGATTGAGAGCGATTACTACAACTTCACGGCCCTCAACATTCCCGAGCATCACCCCGCCCGGGACATGCAGGACACCTTTTATCTGGGCGATAGCCAACTGCTGCGCACCCACACCTCGCCTGTGCAGATCCGCTACCTGGAGAACAACCCACCGCCAGTGCGGGTGATCGCCCCAGGGCGGGTGTATCGCCGCGACGCCGTGGATGCCACCCACTCGCCCGTGTTCCACCAGGTGGAGGTGCTGGCGATTGATGAGGGGTTGGACTTCAGCCACCTGCGCGGCACCGTCACGGCCTTTCTGCAACAGTTCTTCGGCGACCTACCGGTGCGCTTTCGGGCCAGCTACTTCCCCTTCACCGAACCCAGCGCCGAGGTGGATGTGCAGTGGCGTGGCCGCTGGCTGGAGGTGATGGGCTGCGGCATGGTCGACCCCGCCGTGCTCACCGGTATGGGCCTCGATCCAGAGCGCTGGAGCGGCTTTGCCGCTGGCCTGGGCGTCGAGCGCTTCTGCATGGTGCGCCACGGCATCGACGACATTCGCCGCCTCTACACCAGCGACCTGCGCTTCCTGGAGCAGTTTTAGTTGGGCGGTTTGATTGGAGCCCCATAAACTCGGGCAGCCCCTCGCTTCCCGATCGGTGCCCCGCGTCGGACTGATCGTGAATGACGGCAAGGACCTCGCCCTGTCCACCGCCGATGCCATCGAGGCGCGCTTTACGGCGGCGGGCTATGGCGTGGTGCGGGTTAGCAGCTCCGGCGGCATGGTGGGTTTTGCCAACCCCGACCAGCACCTGCGCACCCGGGGCTATGCGGCCTGCGTGCCGGCCGGCTTCGACCGGGACCTAAGTCTGGCGGTGGTGCTGGGCGGCGACGGCACCGTGCTTTCAGCGGCCCGTCAAACGGCTCCGGTTGGCGTCCCGATCCTCACCATCAATACGGGCCATCTGGGCTTTCTGGCGGAGGCCTACCTGCACCAGCTGGAGGGGGCCCTGGAGCAGGTGCTCTCCGGCGAGTGGACGGTGGAGGAGCGCACGATGCTGATCGTCAGCGTGATGCGCGGCGAGCAGCGGCGCTGGGAAGTGCTCTGCCTCAACGAAATGGCCTTGCACCGCGAGCCGCTCACCTCGATGTGCCACTTCGAAATCGCCATCGGTCGCCATGCGCCGGTCGATATCGCCGCCGACGGGGTGATCCTTGCCACCCCCACCGGCTCCACCGCCTACGCCCTCAGCGCCGGCGGACCAGTGATCACCCCCGACTGCCCGGTGCTGCAACTCACGCCGATCGCACCCCATTCGCTGGCTTCGCGCGCCCTGGTGTTCAGCGACCGCGAGCCGGTGACGGTGTTTCCCGCCACGCCTGAGAGGCTGATGATGGTGGTGGATGGCAGCGCTGGTTGTTACATCTGGCCGGAGGATCGAATCCTGGTGCGCCGCAGCGAGCAGCCCGTACGCTTCGTGCGGCTGGCCGACCACGAGTTTTTCCAGGTGCTGCGCAACAAATTGGGTTGGGGCCTGCCCCACGTGGCTAAGCCCGGCAACGGCACGGCGCCATGAACGATTCCCACATCCTGCTGCTGGGCCCGGAGGCCGAGGCCCTGGCGCCACGGCTGGAGGCTTCCGGCTACTCGTGCTGCAGGGAGCCTGTGCCGGCTGGGGCAACCCCAGATGCGGTGCTGCTTTCCAGCGGCGATTCGGGCCGCATCGCCTCCCTGCGAGAACAGTGGGGCCCCATCCCCGTGCTGCTGGATGTGGGCGACGACACGGTGGAGGCGCGGGTCCACTGCCTCAGCTCAGGAGCAGACGACTTCTGGCTTTCGAGCCTCGGCCCCAGCGACCTGCTGATGCGGCTGCGATTGCATCTAGATCTCACAAGCCGCGCCAATGTGCCGGCCCAGCTACTGCAGGTGGGCGACCTGGTGCTGAATCCCAGCACCCGCCAAGTGAAACGGGGAGCGCGGCCCGTGGGCCTGACGGCCAGGGAATACCAGCTGCTGCTGCTGCTGCTGGAGCGCAAGGGCACTGTGGTGAGCAGGGAGTTGATCCTGCGCCAGGTATGGAACGACGGGCAGGACAGCAACAGCAGCAACAGCAGCAGCAACGTGATTGAGGTGTATGTGCGCTACCTGCGCCAGAAGCTGGAGGAGGGCGGCGAACGACGGCTGATCCACACGATCCGCGGTCAGGGCTATTGCCTGAGCGAGCGGCTGCCCCAGCTGGAGGCCCGCGAATGAACGCCAGATGCGGCTGGGGGCTAGCCCTGCCTGGGGTGGCTGCCCTGCTGTGCGGCTTCACGCCGCCGCCCCAATGGCTGCCGATCACGGCCCGCTGGTGCCTGGCGCCTGATCGCTGTATCGCCCTGGAGGTGGCCGACACCCCCGAAAAGCAAGGCAGGGGACTGCAGCTGCGGCCGGCGCTTGCGCCATTGCGGGGCATGTGGTTCCCCTACAACCCGCCGTCTCTGGCGCGCTTCTGGATGCACCGCACCCCCGAACCCCTCGACATGTTGTTTGTGCAGGGCGGCCGGGTGGTGGCGATCGAAGCCCACACCAAACCCTGCCTGCACCTGCCCTGCCGCAGCTACGGCCCTGATCAGGAGGTGGACGGCGTGCTGGAGCTTGCCGCCGGCCAGGCCGCAGCCCAGGGCATCCAGGTGGGCAGCCTGGCGCGGATAGAGGCGCTAGGAGGCCAGGCGGCACCCTGAGCTACAGCCGGTAGCCATCCTGATGACCAGAATGGGAAACATTCAAGCCGGGGATCCCATGCCCGCCACCGCACCACAGCCCCAGGGCCGTTGCCCAGAGCGCCTGCGGGCCATCGGCGAACGCATCCGGCGGAGACGGAAGGCGCTTGGTATCAGTGCGATGGCCACCGCGGCAGCGGGCGGGATCTCCAGGGTGACGCTGCACCGCATCGAGACGGGCGCAACCTCGGTGACGCTGGGGGCCCTGATGAATGTGCTGGATGCCCTCGATCTGTCCCTGGGCCAGTTGGAGGGTCCGGAGGATGCCGAAGCTGGAGCACCAACCGCAACCAGAGCGGAGACGATCGAGCTAGCTGCCTATCCCCTGCTGCAGCAACTGGCCTGGCATGTCCAGGGCAGCGGCAGCCTGAACGCATCGGAAGCGGCCTCTCTCTATGCAAGCCAGCGCAGGCGACTGGATCTGGAGCCGCTGCAGCCAAACGAGCGCCAGCTGATCACCGCGCTGAATCTCACCATCCCGGAAGCTGATGTTCCGGCTTGAGCACCACCGCCGGATCGCCAGCCTGCTGGACCAGCTCAATGCGGAGCTCCTGCAGCAGCACCACTGCCTGTTCGGCGGCGGCACGGCCATTGCCCTGCGCTACGGGGAGTTCCGCCAGTCGGTGGATGTGGATCTGCTCGTCTCAGACCGGCAGGGCTACCGAGAATTGCGGCAGCTGATCCGGCGGGACAACAGCCTGAGGGCACTTTGGAAGGATCCCCAAACCCCCCTCGAGGAGAGCCGCGAACCGCTCACCGACCAATACGGCATCCGGGCAGGCGTGGTGGTGGCGGGGGTGGCCATCAAGCTGGAAATCGTGCTGGAGGGCCGGATCAGCCTGGAGATGCCCAGCGAGGAAGACGCGATCTGCGGCATTGCCTCCCTCACGCTGAACGACCTCATCTGCAGCAAGCTGCTGGCCAATTCCGACCGCTGGAACGACGACGGAGTCTTCAACCGTGATCTGATCGATCTGGCCCACATACCCCTGACCCAAACCATCTGGCAGCGGGCGCTGGCCAAGGCGGAAGAGGCTTATGGCGATGCAATCCGCACCGATCTGGGCAAGGCCCTAGAGCGGCTGCAGCAGCGTGAAGGCTGGCTGGAGCGCTGCCGTCAGGTGCTGGCGATCGAGGCCCCACGGGCCGCGCTGTGGCAGCGCTTGCTCAACCTGCAGCGGCTGGCAGCCGCCCCTTCAACACCAGCACGGGATTAAGCGGCGCCAGGCGGGTGCCATCGGCCAACGGGGCCCCCCGCCAGGCCTGATGCTGAGACACCGCCACCCGGCAGCCGGCCTGTTCAAGCAGCGGCCGCAGCTCCGCCAGGGCTTCCACGGTGGCGAGCGGGATCACCGCCATCCCGCCGGGCCGCAGGCGCTGCAGCACCGCCGCCAGCACCGCCGCGCGCTCGCGGCCACCGCCGCCGAGCAGCACCCGATCCGGATCGGGCAGCTCCGCCAGGGCTTCGGGGGCCCGGCCCTCCAGCACGCCGGTCGGTCTCACCCCCAACCGCTCGGCATTGGCTGCGATCAGAGCTGCAGAGCCGCCGCGGGCCTCCAGGGCCCAGAGCGCCAGGCCAGGCCGCAGCCGCAGCGCCTCGAGCCCCACCGAACCCACGCCGGCGCCGATATCCCAGAGCACGCCGCACTCGGGCAGCTCCAGATCAGCCAGCAGCTGAATGCGCACCTCCCGCTTGGTCATCAAGCCGGGGCGGTCGTCGTGCTGGAGGAACAGGCCGTCTTCAAGGCCAAACAGGGGGAGGGCTGCGGGATCAGCCGGGGGCGCCGGCGGCTCAGCGATCAGCAGCACCAGATGCAGCGGATCGAAGTCGGGCGGCAGGGGTGCCCCGGGGAGCAGCCGCTGCATCCGCTCCGCCGGATGGCCCAGCCGCTCGCACAGCCAGAAGGCATAGGCCGCCTCCAGGCCAGAGGCCGCCAGGATTCGCCGCACCTCTTCGGCGCCGCCGCGGCTGGGGTCGGTGAGCACCGCCAGGGCAGGTGGTCGCTTCTGCAGGGCGGGGGCCAGGGCTTCGGGGTCGCGGCCGTGCAGGCTGATCCAGCTGGCGTCCTGCCAGGGGCGGCCGAGGCGGGCAAAGGCCAGCTGGAGGGAGCAGGGGGCGGGATGAAAGCGCAGCTGGGCGGCCGGAAAGCGCTGCAGCAGCAGGCGACCGATGCCAAACCAAAGCGGGTCGCCACTTGCGAGCAGCACCGCCGGCCGGCCCGTCGCCAGGGCCTGCTCCAGCGGGCCGAAAATCTGCTCGGTCCGATCGCTGGCCAGGAGCTGGGGGCAGGGGTTCCCCGCCGGGATGCGGCCGGCCCCCTGTTCCTCCTGCCACCAGGGGCCAAGCTCCGCCAGCAAGCGCTGGGGGGCAAGCAGCAGCTGGGCTGCCCGCACCAAGGCGAGGCTGGGGGCCGGCAGCGCAGCCAGCCCTCCGGCATCGGTGCCGACCACCTCCAACACGGCCTGCTGAGCCAGGGCGCCCCACGGTCACTGCAGCCATGATGGCCGGCCTGTGCCACCGGACCCAGCCATGAGCGACCGCCGCCAGCGCATCCACGACCTGGTGCTGGCCCTGCTAGCCCAGCAAAACGACCTGGAGCTGCTGGCCGGCGACGGCACGGGCCTGCCCAGCGGCGATCCCGGCAATTGGATCGAACGCAACCGCCGCGTGGTGCAGCGCTATCAGGCCCTGGTGCGCTCGGCCGTGACCCTCGACGCCCTGGTGGATCAGGAGGTGAACGGCGGTTTCCAGGCGCCAGCGAACCAGGCCTACTGATCGGCTCTGCTCAATCCCGATCACCAGTCCAACACCAAAATCCGCTTAAACTGCTCTCAGGGTCGGACTCGAGGTAGCTGAAACCATGAAAGTGACCGTTGAACTTTCGGATACTGAGATGACCGAAATCCTGGAGCTCACCGGCGAGCGCAAGAAGGGGCCCGCCATCCGCCGCCTGATGGAGGAGGCCCTGCAGCAGCACCGTCGCGCCCAGATCGCTCAGCGATTCCTCAGCGGCGAGTGGGGCGTCGAGCTGGAGAGCTACGAGGCCGACCAGGAGCGCGAGCGCCAACGGAACCAGGAGTTCGCTGCATGACCCTGCTGCTCGACACCAGCCTGTGGATCGACTTCACCCGTACCCGGAGCCCGGCCCCCCTCAAACAGTTCATCGCGCCCTTCGTCCTCGACCCTGAGGCCCACCTGGCGGAACCGGTGCGTTTTGAGATGCTGCGTTCAGCCCGTCCAGACGAAACCCGCCAACTGAAAGCCCAGTTCGACACCCTGCCCACGCTCTCCACCCCTGCAGATCTGTGGCAGCGGGCGATCGACCTGGGCCAGGCCTGCCGCCAGATCGGTCAGACGGTTCTCAGCCTCGACCTCCTGGTGGCCGCCGTGGCTCTGCACCACAACGCGGTGCTGGTGAGTTTCGATGCCGATTTCGAAGCCATCGCCTCGGTGAGTGAGCTGCGCCTGCAGCGCCTTGAACGCCCTGCCTGACCCATTCGAAGCCTTTACGTTCATCTAGCCATCGCTTCTTCCTGCCATCTTCTGAACACACCACTTCTGTTAGAGCCCCTGCAGGAAGCCCAGTCCCAGCCGCCAACAACCTCTGACAAGCTGGACGCACCTTTTCTGGCCCCATGGCGCGCTTCGGCCTTTCAGCCCTCACATCGCTGCTGAAGGGCAACGGGGCTCCCACCGCTGGCAGCAGTAGCTGGAGCCGGGCCTTTGGCCTGGGTTGGGAGCAGCCCTACACGGTGCGTTACGCCAGCAACCTCGACGACGGTCCCAACCACGGCATGCCCCTGGGGGGCTTCGGCGCCGGCTGCATCGGCCGCGCCCCCGATGGCTCCTTCAACCTTTGGCACCTCGATGGCGGCGAGCACTGGTTTGGCAACTTGCCCGACTGCCAGTTCGCCCTGTTTGAAAGCGACGGCGACCAGAGTCGCGCCCATGCCCTAGCGGTGAAGCCAGAGGTCGATGCCTCCAGGCCCGCAGCCGGCGAACCCCTGAGCGCCTGGAGCTGGTATCCCGCCAGTAGCGACAAGCAGCACACCGGCACCTATGCCGCCCGCTACCCGATCAGCAGCACCCAGTACACGGGTGTGTTCCAAGCCGAGGTGAGCTGCGAAGCCTTCAGTCCGATCCTGCCGGGCGACTACCAGCGCACCAGCTACCCGGTGGCGGTGTTCGTCTGGACCCTCACCAACCCCACCAACCGGCCCCTCGACCTCTCCCTGCTGCTGAGCTGGCGCAACACCACGGGCTGGTTCACCAACACAGATCCCACAGCAGCAGTCACGTTTCGAGATGACGGCAGCCCGGAGCACAACTACGTGCCCGCGATCGGCCGCAGCAAGGGCCACCGCAATACCTGGGTGGAGCACCCGGGGCTCAAGGGGGTGCTGCTTGATGGTGAGCGCGCCACCCCCCTCGCCGAGGGCCAGGGACAGTGGTGCATCGCCACCGCCGACCACCTCGAAGTGCAGCGCTGCAGCCGTTGGGATCCCAGCGGCAGTGGCGCTGAGCTGTGGGAACCCTTCGCCCGCGACGGCTCGATTCCTGATAGCAACAACGACCGCCGCAGTGGCGATAGCGACCCTGCCAGCGCCGCCCTGGCGGTGAAGTGCTGCCTGGAGCCGGGGGCCAGCATCGAGATTCCCCTGGTGATCAGCTGGGACCTCCCGGTCACGGCCTTCGCCACCGGCAGCCGCGCCCTGCGCCGCTACAGCGATTTTTTTGGCGAAGAGGCCGGCGGCGATAGCGGCACCAGCTCCGCCGCCATCGCCGCCGAGGCTCTTAGCGACTGGCGCGACTGGCGCGCCCAGATCGAGGCCTGGCAAAAGCCGGTGCTGGAGCGCAGCGATCTGCCCGAACCACTGCGGATGGCGCTGTTCAACGAGCTATACGATCTAGCCAGTGGCGGCAGCCTCTGGACCGCCGCTGCTGCAGGCGATCCGGTGGGTCAGTTTGGCGTGCTGGAGTGCCTCGACTACGCCTGGTACGAAAGCCTGGACGTGCGGCTTTACGGCTCCTTTGCCCTGCTGCAGCTCTGGCCCGAGCTCGACAAGGCCGTGCTGCGCAGCTTCGCCCGCGCCATCCCCGCTGCCGACGCCACACTGCGGCCGATCGGCTGGTATTTCACCCAGGGCAAGGGCCGGATGGAGGCCGCCCGCAAACTGGCCGGTGCCACCCCCCACGATCTGGGTGCCCCCAACGAGCGGCCGTTTGAGGCCACCAATTACACCGCCTATCAAGACTGCAATCTCTGGAAAGACCTGGCCAGCGACTATGTGCTGCAGGTGTGGCGCACCTTCAAGCTCGCTCCCAACGGCCCAGACCTCGGCTTCCTGGCCGAGTGCTGGCCGGCGGCTATCCAGGCCCTCACCTACCTCAAAACTTTCGACGTCAACAACGACGGCCTGCCCGACAACGGCGGCGCCCCCGACCAAACCTTCGACGACTGGCCGCTCAAGGGCGTCAGTGCCTACTGCGGCGCCCTCTGGATCGCCGCCCTGGAGGCGGGGCTAGCGATCGCCCAGCAGCTGCAACTGGAGCTAGGGCTAGACACAAGCGGCGAGCAGCGCCAACTGGGCGGCTGGCTGGAGCAGTCGCGCGCCAACTTCGACCTGCTGCTCTGGAACGGTGAGTTTTACAAAATCGATGCCGAGAGCGGCACGCCGGTGGTGATGGCAGACCAGCTCTGCGGCGACTTCTACGCCCGCCTGCTGGGACTGCCCGCCGTGGTGGCTGATGAGCGCGCCAGCAGTGCGCTCAAAGCGATTAAGGAGTCGTGCTTTGAGGGTTTCCAGGGGGGCCGGCTCGGCGTGGCCAATGGCCTGCGCCGCGATGGCACCCCGCTCGATCCCAACGGCACCCATCCCCTTGAGGTGTGGACCGGCATCAACTTCGGCCTGGCGGCCTACTACCGCCTAATGGGAGAAACCAGCACGGCCTTTGCCATCACCGGCGCCGTGGTGGAGCAGGTGTACAGCGGCGGCCTGCAGTTCCGCACCCCCGAGGCGATCACTGGCGTGAACACCTTCCGGGCCTGCCACTACCTGCGCGCCATGGCGATCTGGGCCCTGTGGGCTACCCACACCAACTGGCAAGCGATTCCAGGCGCCGAGCGCCAACCATGAAAAGCCTGCTTTCGCTGCTGCTGGCCCCCTTGCTGGCGCTAGGGCTCTGGCTGAGCCTGGCCACACCGGCCCAGGCCCTAGTCCACGCCCACAACGACGAGAATGGCACCCCGGTGGTGCGCAGCCTCGAGAGCCTGCGCGACCTCGACTACCAGAGCTGGCAGGTGGTGGCTTATCGCGAAGGCGCTCCTGGCGGCCCCCTGAGGCTGCGCATCGTGGGCTATCCCGGCAAGGTGCGGCTAGACCACCCCACATCTCTGCAGGTGCGCAGCGGCCACTTCCGCTGGGAGCTGGCCGATGTGACTCTGGCCAATCCCCAGCTGGCGGGTGATGGCCGCGCCGCCGCCGCCGAGTTTGATCTGGCCCCCCTGCTGGCCGACCTGCACCAAGACCGGCCCCTGCGCCTGGTGCTGCCGGGGGTGTTTGTGGAGCTGCCGGTGCCGCCATTTGTGGTGGCGGAATGGCGCAGCCTGCCCAGCGCTGCTGGATGAGCCAGTGATGCCCTCCACGGCGCCCTGGCTTCCCTGGATGCAACGGGCCCTGCAGCTAGCTGAGCTGGGCGCCGGACGCACCAGCCCCAACCCCCTGGTGGGAGCAGTGGTGCTCGATGCCGGCGGCTCGCTGGTGGGGGAGGGCTACCACGCCCGGGCCGGAGAGCCCCACGCCGAGGTGGGCGCCCTGGCCCAGGCGGGCGAGCGAGCCCGCGGCGGCACCCTGGTGGTGACCCTGGAGCCCTGCTGCCACCACGGCCGCACCCCCCCCTGCAGCCAGGCGGTGATCGCCGCCGGCATCGCCCGGGTGGTGGTGGCCATGGCCGATCCCAACCCCCAGGTGGCTGGGGGCGGCCTCGCCCAGCTGCGGGCCGCGGGCATCGAGGTGATCACCGGCGTAGCCGAGGCCGAGGCCCGCACGCTCAACCGGGCCTTCATTCACCGCATCAGCAGCGGCCGCCCCTTGGGCATCCTCAAGTGGGCCATGGGCATCGATGGCCGCACCGCCCTGAGCAATGGCGCCAGCCAGTGGATCAGTGGCCCCGAGGCCCGCGCTTGGGTGCACCGGCTGCGGGCCGGCTGCGATGCGGTGATCGTTGGCGGCGGCACCGTGCGCGCCGACGACCCCCTGCTCACCAGCCGCGGCCAACGCCAGCCCGAGCCGCTGCGGGTGGTGCTCAGCCGCCGCCTGGAGCTCCCTGCCAGTGCCCAGCTCTGGGATCAAAGCGCCGCCGCCACCTTGGTGGTGCATGGGCCAGAGGCTCCAGCCGCGGCCGCAGCCTCCCTGGATAAACGCGGCGTGCCCCGACTGGAGCTAGAGGGCTGCAGCCCCCGACTGCTGCTGGAGGCCTTGGCGCTGCGGGGCTGCAACCAGGTGTTCTGGGAGTGCGGCCCGGAACTGGCAGCCGCCGCCATAGCCGAAGGCTGCGTGCAGGAGCTGGTCGCCGTGATCGCCCCGAAGCTGATGGGCGGCCAGCCGGCCCGCACCCCCCTTGGTGAGCTGGGTTTCACAGCTATGGCCCAGGTGCGGAGCTGGCAGGCTCAAGCGCCCCGGCACCTGGGCAGCGATCTGCTCTGGCAACTCAGCTCACCTGCAGAGCTGGAGCCATGATCGCCACAAACCTGCCCTTCAATCTGCAGCTTCCCCTGGCGGGGGTGTTGCTTGCCCTAGGCACCTGGCTGCTGCTGGACCGGCTCGGCAGGCGTTGCCGCACCGGCTCCCTAGGCCAAGCCCTGCTGCTCAGCGGGCGAGTCAGCCTGGCGGGCACGGTGTTGCTCAGCAGTGCTGGCTGGTGGCTGGCGGGCCTGGAGGTGCGCAATCTGCTGCTCACCATCGGCGTGATTTGGACCCTGCTGCGCTGGCGCGGCGAACTCAAACAGCGCGCCGAGCACTACGCCGCCCAGTTGCTGCCGCATCTCTCCAGCAAGGATCAGCTGTTCCTATTCGATGTGCTCGACAAGCTGCTGACCACAGCAGCCCTGCTGGTGGTGCTGGTAATGGCCCTAGATCTGCTGGGTGTATCGGCGGGAGTGCTGATCACGGCAGGGGGCTTTGGAGCAGCGGCCCTGGGCTTCGGCGCCCGCACCATTGTGGAAAACGGCCTCAGTGGCTTGAGCCTCTACATCAACCGCCCTTTCGTGCTCGGCGACACCATCAACCTGCCCGGCCTGAATTTGCTTGGCACGGTGGAGCAGGTGGGCTGGTTTTATACCGAGCTGCGCGATCCGGAACGCCAGCGAATTTATGTGCCGAATGGGGTGTTCACCAGCCAAGCAATCCAGAACCTGGCCCAGATCGACAACCGCCGCATCTGGATCGAATTCGGCCTCAGCTACGCCGACCGGGAGCGCGTCGCCACGATCACCCAAAACCTGGAGCAGCGCCTCTCAAGCTTGCCCGGCCTAGACCCGGCCAAGGATCAGCTAGCCCACTTCGTTGGCTACGGCGAGTCCAGCCTCCAGCTGCGCCTGCTCTGCTACGCCGCCAGCAGCGACATCCACGCTGCCTGGGCCCTGCGGCAGCAAGCCCTGCTGTTGATCGGCGAGGTGGTGGAGCAGGCCGGTGGATCGATGCCCTTCCCCACCAGGCTGCTCATACGAGCTCCGGATGCAAGGGATCACCCTTGAACGGCCCCTGCACCTGGGATGTGATCCAGCCACCGTAGAAGCCGCCAGGCTGGGGCTGCACGGGTTCACCATCCAGCCAGCACCCGTCCATCAAGGCCGGGTACACCGCAAACCAACCGGACAAAGCAGCAAAGGCCTGGCTGGGTTCGGGGTAGGTCCACACCGCCCGCCGCACCCGGCGCTCGGCCGGGCCACCCCCATCAACCACCACATCGAAGTAGCGGGCCACCCCCTTCCACTCGCAAAAACTGGCTCCGCTGCTGGGCGATAGCAGCTCCTGGCGCACCGCCTCGGGCGGCAGGTAGTAGGTGGGTGGGTGAAAGGTTTCCAGCACCCGCAAACTGCGGCGGCTCTCGGCCAGAAGCTGGCCAAGGGCCTCAACCCGCACCAGCTGGCTGCTCTCAACCAGGGCCGGTGGGCGGGGGTAGGCGCCTACCTGCTCAGGGGCTGCCATCAGGAATAAATGAAATTGCGCAACCGCCGGCCTTCAGCGCCAGCCCGCTCCTGCAGCTCCGCATCGCTGAGGCTGGACTCCTGCCGCTGCTGCGCGGCGATCACATCAGCCTCCTCAAGGGCATAGCCAGCGCCGCGGGCCAACTCCAGGAAGTCCTGCAGCTCCAAGGGCTCCGCCAGCTGGGTCGCCAGCTGGGGCGATTGGCGGGCATGCGCCAAAAAGGCATCGAGGCGCTCGAGGCTCACAGGTCCAGTTCCAACTGCGGTTGGTCTAGCGCCATCGCTGCCCCATCGGCCTGCCAGTCGCCCCCATCCCAGGGCAGCAGCAGCAATTCGAGGGCCCGCAGGCCATGGCCATCTGTGGGCTCGAGCCAGGCCTGCTCCAGGCCGTTGGGAATCACCACCGGCATGCGCCGGTGGATTGGCGCCACTAGGGCATTGGGGGCGGTGGTGAGCACGCAGCAGCTGTCGAGCTCGCTGCCATCGGGGCCTATCCAGCGCTCCCAGATGCCGGCAAGCCAAAACAGATCGCCATCGCGGCGGCGCAGCCACTGGCCCTGCTCCCAAAAAGCATCAGCAGGAATAAGGCAGCGGCGATGGCGCCAGGCGGCGCGAAAGCTGGGCTTGAAGGCCACCGTCTCAGCGCGGGCATGCAGGCAGCGGTGGGCGGTGGCGGGATCCTTGACCCAGTCGGGCAGCAGCCCCCAAAGGGCTAGCCCCACCTGCAGCTGGCCATTTTCCTGGCGCTGGATCAGCAGGGGTTCGCCGGGAAGCACTTGCGAGCGCGGCGCGTAGTGGGCCGCCAGACCGGGCGGCAGGGGGCCCTGCAAGCGGGGCTGCAGGCGATCGAAGTCGGCGCAGAGGGAGTAGCGACCACACATAGCTGAATTGGGTCCTCGTTCGGTTCTCCCAACCCGCCGCCGAAACGACCAGGGGACCACAGCCCTAGTTTGGGTGCACCTTTGGCTGCCGCACCATGGCGATCCGCCAGGACGACAACCGCCCTAACCGCCGCTTCGGAATCATCAACCTGGTGTTGATCGGTTTTGGTGTGCTGCTGCTGTTCAGCAACTTCCTGCCCAATCCAGCTGCCCAGGTGCCGCGGGTGCCCTACTCCCTGTTCATCGACCAGGTGAATAGCAGCAACGTCAAACGGGCCTACATCACCTCAGACCAGATCCGCTACGAGCTCAAGGAGCCCGAAGAGGAGGGCGCTCCCACGGTGCTCTCCACCACGCCGATCTTCGACATGGATCTGCCCCAGCGACTCGAGTCGCACGGGGTTGAGTTCGCCGCCGCTCCCCCCCAGAAGCCCAGCTTCCTCACCACCGCCCTGAGCTGGGTGGTGCCGCCTCTGATCTTCATCCTGGTGCTGCAATTCTTCGCCCGCCGCCAGATGGGCGGTGGCGCCCAGGGAGCTTTGAGCTTCACCAAGAGCAAGGCCAAGGTTTATGTGCCCGATGAGGAATCACGGGTCACCTTTGCCGACGTTGCTGGCGTGGATGAGGCCAAGGCCGAGCTCGCCGAGATCGTTGACTTCCTCAAAAAACCCGAGCGCTACGCCGCTATCGGCGCCCGCATTCCCAAAGGTGTGCTGCTGGTGGGCCCTCCCGGCACGGGCAAAACCCTTCTATCCAAGGCCGTTGCAGGTGAAGCAGGCGTGGCCTTCTTCATCATTTCCGGCTCCGAATTCGTGGAGCTATTCGTTGGTGCTGGCGCTGCACGAGTGCGCGATCTATTCGAAGAAGCCAAGAAAAAAGCGCCTTGCATCATCTTTATCGACGAGCTCGATGCCATTGGTAAGAGCCGTTCGGGCTCGATGGGTGTGGTCGGCGGCAACGACGAACGCGAGCAGACCCTCAACCAGCTGCTCACGGAGATGGATGGCTTTGCCGGTCAGGACAAGCCGGTGATCGTGCTGGCAGCCACCAACCAGCCCGAAACCCTTGATGCCGCCCTGCTGCGTCCTGGTCGTTTTGACCGCCAGGTGCTGGTGGATCGCCCCGACCTGTCAGGGCGCAAGCTGATTCTGGAGATCTACGCCAAGAAGGTGAAGCTCTCCAGCACCGTCGATCTCGACAAGATTGCCCAAGCCACCAGCGGCTTTGCCGGCGCCGACCTGGCCAACCTCGTTAACGAAGCAGCCCTGCTCGCCGCCCGCTCCTATCGCACCGAGGTGGAGCAAGGCGACCTCAACGAGGCGATTGAGCGCGTGGTGGCTGGCCTGGAGAAGAAGAGCCGGGTGTTGCAACCCGATGAGAAGAAAGTGGTGGCTTATCACGAAGTCGGCCACGCAATCGTTGGACACCTAATGCCAGGCGGCAGCAAGGTGGCCAAGATCTCGATCGTGCCCCGCGGTATGAGCGCCCTGGGATACACCCTGCAGCTGCCTACCGAAGAGCGCTTCCTCAATTCCAAGGAAGACCTCGAGGGTCAAATTGCCACCTTGCTGGGCGGTCGCAGCGCTGAAGAGGTGGTGTTTGGTGAGGTCACCACCGGCGCCGCCAACGACCTGCAACGCGCCACCGACATCGCCGAGCAGATGGTGGGCACCTTCGGCATGAGCGAAACCCTCGGCCCCCTGGCCTACGACAAGCAGGGCGGCAGCCGCTTCCTCGGCGGCAACAACAACCCCCGCCGGGTGGTGAGTGACGCCACGGCCCAAGCGATCGATAAGGAGGTTCGCTCCCTTGTCGACAACGCCCACAACAAGGCGCTGGCGATCCTTAACCACAACCGGGCGCTGCTTGAATCGATCTCCGAAAAGATCCTCGAGAAGGAGGTGATCGAAGGCGACGATCTCAAGGAGCTGCTGGCCAGCAGCGTCATGCCCTAGGAGTTGAGCCATGGCCGCCATCAGTGCCTATCCACCCCTAGAAGAGCTGCGCGGGCGAGACCTGCTCTCCTCGGCCGACCTCAACGGCGAGCAAACCCAGGCCCTGCTGCAGCTGGCGGCCGACCTAAAGGCCGGCCCCAGCAGTATCGATTTAGGGGGCAAAACCCTCGGACTGATCTTCAGTAAGGCCTCCACCCGCACTCGGGTGAGTTTCTCGGTGGCCATGGCCAGGCTTGGTGGCCAAACGATCGATCTCAATCCCCAGGTGAGCCAGGTAGGCCGCGGTGAGCCGGTGGCAGACACGGCGCGGGTGCTGAGCCGCTATGTGGATGCCCTGGCGATCCGCACCTTCGCCCAGGGCGAACTCGAGGAGTACGCCCACTGGGCCACGATCCCGGTGATCAATGCCCTCACCGACCTGGAGCACCCCTGCCAGGCCCTCGCCGACTACCTGACGCTGCAGGAGGTCTTCGGAGCAGTGGAGGGCCTGACCCTCAGCTACGTGGGCGACGGCAACAACGTGGCCCACTCGTTGATGCTCTGCGGCGCCCTGCTCGGGGTGAATGTGCGCATCGGCTGCCCGGTGGGATTTGAACCCGATGCAGCCGTGCTTGAGCAGTCACGCCACCTAGCGGCGGCTCGCGGATCCGAGGTGGTGGTGCTGCACGAGCCGGTGGCTGCCGTGCGCGGCGCCCACGCCCTCTACACAGATGTGTGGGCCTCAATGGGGCAGGAGGAGGAAAAGGCAGAGCGGCAAAGGGCCTTCGCCGGCTGGTGTCTCAACGAAGAGCTGGTGGCAGAAGCAGATCCAAGCGCAATCGTGCTGCACTGCCTGCCGGCATATCGCGGCCTAGAAATCAGCGCCGGCGCCATGGAGGGCAGCTCCAGCCGCATATTTGACCAGGCCGAAAACCGCCTCCACGCCCAACAAGCCCTACTGGCAGCCCTACTCGGCGGCACCTGAGCTGGACAAACAGGCCGCGAGGCGGTACATCTGTATCAGCGACGTGGCGTCCGTGCCCCATCCCAGCAACAACCAAGTCCAGAAGGATCTCTCCTCTGCCCAGCAAGAGCTATACGACTGGCTTAGCGACTACATCGGCAGCAACCGCCACAGCCCCTCGATCCGCCAAATGATGGAAGCTATGGGGCTGCGCTCTCCGGCGCCGATCCAGAGCCGCCTGCGCCACCTGCAGCAGAAGGGCTGGATCACCTGGCAAGAGGGCCAAGCCCGCACCCTGCAGCTCCTGGGCGGCATGGCCAGCGGCATCCCGGTGCTCGGCGCCGTGGCCGCCGGCGGCTTGGTTGAAACCTTCGACGACATCCAGGAGCGCCTCGACCTGGCCCCCGTGCTCGATACCCGCGGCCTTTTTGCCCTCACCGTGAATGGCGATTCAATGGTGGACGCCCACATCGCCAACGGGGACGTGGTGCTGCTTGAACCTGTCAGCGACCCGAGCCGGCTCAAAGCAGGCACGATTGTCAGCGCCCTGGTGCCAGGCAGTGGCACCACCTTGAAGCACTTCCACCGCAGCGGCGCCACGGTGACCCTGGAAGCAGCCAACCCCGCCTATGCCCCAATCGTGCTCCCCGCCGACCAGGTAACGGTGCAGGGCAAGCTAGTGGCCGTCTGGCGCCAGGTCTAAACGGATGGCGTTGTAAGCTCACAAAGAGCCAGGCAAGGTCACAAGCCAAGCGGAATGACCAGCATTCCGTTGTCATGGCGTCCTATAGGGGCCATAGCTCAGCTGGTAGAGCACCTGCATGGCATGCAGGGGGTCAGCGGTTCGAATCCGCTTGGCTCCATCCTCAAAACCCAGGCCTGGCCTGGGTTTTTTAATGCTCGCATCTCGTCGCAAGTACCGAGCCGATCGAGATAGGGCAATTTCTAGGGCAAAACCGTCATGACGAACTCGACTGGGTGGGGGCAGGCGAGGCAACACCAGCAGCCTTCAAGGGCAGCCATTAGCCCCACTTATTACAAAGCTGCAAACAGGCAACCAGGGCTATCCGATAAGACGAAGCCTCAATTGGCACCCGATGGATAACTTATGGCAACCAATCGCAACGGCTCACGACTAGTCAGGGCGTGTAAGTTGGCTTGATTGAGGCCACCCGTCCGCTCTAAGGATTCTGCACCCGCCCCGAGTTATGGAGGGCAAAGCAGAAGTTCCCCCTGACGTGTGCCTTTATGACCTCTCTTAATTCATGCCTCTGGCTCCCGACATCGCGAGCAGCGCAGGCAATTGGCTGCTCGCCCGAACACCTCAAGCGACAACGCGATAGTCACGGTGGCTTTCTTGAAGCCGGCGCTCACTACAGCCTCGGTCCATCCCTCAACTCACCTATCAGGTGGGATGTCGAGGCTGTGCGAATAGCCATGCATCGGCGGGGCATGAAATTACGCGCAAAGAGCACTACCAGAAAGGAGGTGGGCTGATGGCGCTTCTAAGCAATCACGTCGTGCAGGCGGATGACGCCGGGCACGACCGGATGCTCACGATGGCGAAAGCAGCAGCTGCCATTGCAGCACTTGAGTGCGCAGACGACCGGTACGAGTTCGCCCGAATCCATCGGTCGATCCTCACGGCAATGCAGCAGACCTTCCCGGAGATCTTCGACTTCGATGCCACGGAGTTGTGCTGATGGCCAGCAAATTGGTACATCAAATGGATTCAGTTTGCCTCATTTACTGTTACACAGTAGAGAGATAGCAAGGACTCGATATTGCTTTTTGTCTGCAAATTTCATTTTTATATTTAGACTATGTGAGACGCCGCCAGTTTTTCTGTTTCGATGACCCTGCGTGAATTTGCCCAGATGGAATACCGAGGAGCGCCGTTAAATACGATGCTTCACGCCAGATTTCCTAAGACACTTGCTGTCTTCTTGAAGTCTGCGGCCATGGTCGAAGGCGTTACCGAGTCGACATTGATTCGGTACGCCTGCGAGGAATGGGCAAGCACGCAGGGTTATTCGCGCTCAGGCATCTGAAAACAGGAAAGCCGCCCTCCGACAGGCGGCTCTCCAAAGGCTGCGGCACCACCAAGCACCACCACTTAGGAGTTTACCGTGAAAAGGATTACTAGTCTCGCCACTGCGGACTTGCTGGAAGATTGGGCAGATCCGATCGACTTTGACCTGGTTCCAGGTCTCTTCAAGCTCGTAAACCTCAATCCGCGCCTACCGGCAGATGGGGTGGATCTCCGAGATGTCATGCCGCCCGGGGAGCTGCAGGGCCGTTGCGAATCGTGGGAGGAGGTCCGCCAACGCGCCGAGAGCTACGCCCGCTCTGAATTCGGGTATCGCGACCCGCACCCCTACCGCTCGATCACTGCGGAATCGCAGCTGATGGTGGGGACGTTGGCCCTGCCGGAGAAGCTCCTACAGGGGACCTTCAAGCGACTTTTTGGGGAGAAAACTGAAATCGTCACCACATGGCAGATCCGTGCCGTGGCTTTTGCGCTGTTCAATCCGCCGATGACGTTTTGGCCAGGGGAGAGCTGGGCAGATGTCTGCAATCGAGCCGAGATGTTCGCCAAGCGGCGGGAGCGGATCACCGCTCAGGTCAAGAAACTGCTTGCGTTGGGGGAGTGATGCTGAGACTTGGAGAGGAGCTGCAGGCGCTGGTGGAAGGTGCCGAGCAGCCTGTGTTGATCGACGTTGGGCAGGCCGAGCGCATGCTTGACGTCCTGGGATTGCCGAGTGATGAGCCGGTGATCCTGAGCCGTTGGTGGAAGGACGGTGACAGGCTCAACATGCGCCACTATCCGCGTAAGAACGCTGGCGCGGGGTACGACTGGGCGGCCCTGCAGGTTGAACGGCTCTATGAGGCTGTTGCCGCTGACCTTCGGCCTGGGATCGACAGCTTTGGCTTTGTGCCCGAGCGAGGAGGGATTGCCTACGGCAAACGCCAGGAGATCACTGAAGTCCGCTTTCTCAAATACGAGATCGACGATGCGTCGATGAGCCTTGAGGAGCAGTTCGGGACGTGGCGTCGAGCAGGGCTGCCACCGCCGACGTTGGTGCTTTTCACCGGCGGTAAGTCGCTGCACTTTTGGTGGCGGCTGAAGACACCGCTGCCTCTGGAAGAAGGGATCGTGGCGTTGAAGCGTCTACAGGAGGCGATTAAGCAAGCCACACCGGGCGTAAAGCTTGATCCAAAGATGGAAAGTCCTGCGCAGCCGATGCGGTTGGCGGGTGGTATCCATCCCGGAACACGGCAGAGGAGCACCATCTACGCCGCCGATGGTCGTTGGTACGAAGCGTCAGAGATCCTGAGCCTGTGCCCCGAAATTACGGTCAAAGCCAAGGCCGCCAAAGACGATGGCGGCCTGTTTAGGGCAGAAGAAGGGGAGCCAGCGAAACCCGGTGAGTACCCAGGGCCGGACGAACTGACGCTGCCGGTACCTCTACGCCTTGGGCTCAGCCGTGCGACGTACGACCAAATCCATCGCGGAGATAAAGAGGGGGTACGCGCAAAATCGGCCTATGACATCGCGCGGTCCCTTCAGGAATCCAAGGGGATGATCGAGTCCCTTGGATACCAGGTAGACGAAGACCCAATCGAACTGTTCGAGATTTATTGCCGCAACAGCGACTGGTGTGGCTACGAAGGGTTCGACGTCTGTGTAGAGCGCCACTTCGCAGAGCCGGATGAGGTAGGAGCCGGACAACTCAGTAAGTCAGCCTTGCGGCGCGCAATCGCAAAGTGGGCAGAGGAGACCGGTCAATGGCGCTGGAAGCCGAGCTGGGGACGTGGACGCGGGTTCTCATCCCAGACAACTGTTTCAGCGGGCGATGGCACAACGGAGCCAAAAGACCGAAAGAATTTGCCTTTGCACAAGCGGCTTGACCTTTTTGAACGGTTCTTGCTGCGGTCACTGAGGCGGCACCGCAACCCGTTCAGACGGATGGTCTATCTGCGTGCGGTGGTCAAGCAGCTTGACCTTGGGCAATTAGTTAAAGAAAAGGACTTGCCGGAACGGGTCGTTGCGGCCATGTCCCAGCGGATGGGTGGGCGCTACCGGGCGTTGACCGCTGAGCAGCGGAAAGAGCTGCAGTTGTCGGAAGTGGTGTGGCTTGTGCCCGACGTCATCCCGGCTGGTGATCTGACGTTCGTCGGTGGTCGGCCCAAGGTCGGCAAGACCTTGCTGGTGGTTGATTTAATCCGGTGCTTACTGAATGGGGAAGGTTGGCTGGGCTTTCCCGGAACTGGCGTCAAACACACCGTGATCCTTGTGACCGATGACCAGGGGGATCGCGACACCAAAGCGATGTTGCAGCAGCAGGGCCTGTGGGATCACGACCGCCTGCTGTGGTCGAGCAGCTTTCGGCTGGACGAGCAACAGCTCGATCAGTTGCTGGATGACATCAAGGCCAATCCCGGCGCAGTTGTGGTGGTCGACAGCCTCCGCAGCATCAGCCGTGGTCTGACCACTAACGAAAACGACCCGGCACTCGGTGTCCTTCTGTACGACCTGAAGGCCGCTGTGATGGCCGCTGGTGGGACTCTGCTGATGATCCACCACGCCTCCAAAACCAGTAACGAAGTGGGTGTGGAGGCACTAAGTGGTCACAGCTCTATTCCAGGCGCCGGCAACTCGATCATCACCCTGCACTACCTACCCGCCAAGGACGGCAAAAGCTTTCAGAAGAACATCCCCGAGCGTCGATTCTTTCGGGAAGGTCGCTCAGGCAGTGAGACACCCGATCTGGTCGTGAGGATCGACCCTGCAGGGCAGTTCACAAGGCTTCAGACGTATGAGGACTTTCTCGCGGTGACTGCCAGGAAAGATGACGTCTCTGCTGCTGATCAGGCAGCCATGGCAAATGTAGCTGGTTGATGTTCGATTTCCGGGGGTGGTGGATTGATCCAGACCACTTCCGGTTGACGCCAGCAACG